>JADJPF010000027.1:0-300000 GCA_016713405.1 Blastocatellia bacterium | reverse complement strand
CTCTATCTACTAATTCCAACTCTAAGGAATTACTTTTAATTGGAACTTGAAACTAAACATTAAGTTCTTCTAATTTAAGGGTTTCTGATTTTGTGGTTTGTTTTCTAAGTTTGTCTTGGTAAGCCTCAAAGATGGCTGTAGCTAGGCTTTTAGGGCAATGTCTTACTTTATCAGACGTTTCATCTAATAAATTTCTTGCTATTACATTAATTTCTTGTTGAAAAAAATAAATTTCTTGTTCCCTAGACTCAGATAATCCTATTTGGACAGCACCATCAGCTAAATAAGTGTCTTGTAAGCTTATAGGTATTGGTTCAGAGTTAATTACTATATAATCAAGGTTTAGTGCTGGAGCAGCATCAAAAATTGCTGATAAATGTTCTTTAACACCTAGGCCAGTAGTTTCTCCAGGTTGAGTCATGATGTTTAGAATAAAGATTTTTATCGCTGAAGATTCAGCAATTGCTTTTGGAATGCTTGAAACAAGTAGGTTAGGAATAATGCTAGTAAAAAGTGACCCTGGGCCTAAAGTAATAATATCTGCTTGATGAATGGCTTGGAGGGTTTCTTCTAATGGCAAGCATTTTTCTGGTGAAAGACCTATTCGTTTTATTCTGGGGCCAAACTTAGATACAGTTGTTTCTCCTTTTATAACTTGGCCGTTGTCAAGTTCTGCAACTAAACCCACATCTGTAGTTGTTGAAGGAAAAATACGCCCTCGTATGGCTAAAACATCGCTAGAAAGCTTAATTGCTTGTAAAAAATCACCTGTAACACCTGTTAGGGCTGTAAGAAAAAGATTTCCAAAACTATGACCATTTAAGTTTCCATCACCAGAAAAGCGATATTGAAATAATTTTGTTAGCAATTGGTCATCTTCAGAAAGTGCAACCATACAATTACGTATATCTCCAGGTGGCAAAATATGAAATTCCTCCCTTAAACGTCCTGAAGATCCTCCATCATCAGTTACAGTTACTACTGCTGTTAATTGTGCTAAGGAAATACCCCAAAAATTATCATAATTTCTTCCATCATTTACATAATGTTTTAAGCCCGAAAGTAGGCTGGCTAGTCCTGTACCTCCTCCAATTGCTACTAAATTTATTGAATCTTTTTCCATAAAACTTTCCTAAAAATTTAATTATTTATAAGCCTTATAACAGTGCCAACTTAAAGATAGTTCATTATAGAAATGACATAAAATTATCCGGCTTCTTCATGATAAACCATATCTAGGTTAATATCCCAAAGATTTGTTTTATCTTCTTTACCAGCAATTATATTATCTACCGCAGTTATAGCGGTTAACATACTATGGTCTTGGTTATTATAGCGGTGCATTCCATTACGTCCAATTAAGAATAAATTTGGAATTTGATTAACATAATTGCGTACTACATCTAGTTCATCATAGCTACCAAAATAAGCTGGATAGGCTTTAGGCATACGAAGTACACAAGCATCTAACACATCTTCAGCTAATAAAAAACTAATTTTTTCCATCTCTTTGATTGCAAAAGAAATTAGCTCACTATCAGGCTTTTTCCATAATTCTCCGTCTTCGCTAACAAAATACTCTAAGCCAATCCAAGTAGTATTTTTTCTATCCGCCACCATGTAGGGACTCCAATTATTAAAGATTTGCACTCGTCCTACCCGTACATCACCTTCTTGAATATAAATCCAATTATCTGGTACTTCGGTATCTATTCGGCCATCTTTTTCTTTAATATTAAGCTTTTTTACAAGCAATCCTACAGTCAAAAAATCTCTATATTGCAGCCCATTTGCAACTTGTATAACTTTTTCTGGCGGTCGGGGTGTAATCATATTAATTAATTCTTTGATAGGCATTGTAGAAAAGAAATAATCACAGCTAATTTGTTGTTTTTTTCCTGTTTCCAAACATTCAACGCTTATAGATTGAACTTTATTTTCCACAAGTTCTACCCCACAAACACGAGAGCGAAAAGAAACTTCTCCACCACAGGAAAGCACTTGATCTAGGGCGGTTTACCAAATTTGACCCGGCCCATACTTAGGGTAATAAAACCTGGTAATTAGACTAGTTTCTCTTTCTTTTTGTGCTTTTTGAAAATCACTACTTAGCAAATCTTTTATAGCATGCGTTAAGGCTCGTTTTAATGATAAACCTTTAACTCGTTGCGCTCCCCAATCAGCACGAATTTCATGGCATTTTACTCCCCAAACTTTTTCTGTATAGTCTCTAAAAAAAGTGCTATAAAGTCGATGTCCAAAACGGTTAATAAAAAACTCATCCAAATAAACTTCATCTTTTACTGGGAAAATTTGTGCATTAATATAGCTTAATCCTATAAGAAAGGTATTCCAAAAACCTAGCTTTTTAGCTACAGATAAGGTTATTCCTAGAGGGTAAGGAAAAAAATTTCGTTGGTAGAAAATCCGAGAAAGTCTTGGTCGGTGTAACATGACTTGTTCTTCTTTTTCTGGGTCAGGTGCTACACGTTTTTTAGAGTTACTTAAATTGTTAGGGAAATAGTTACTTACTTGATACCCATTATTTGCTTCCGGACAAATATAATCCACCAAAACTTCTACAGCATACTCAACATCATGATTTTTTTCTGCTGTGTCGGCAGCAGGTGCGCCTTGAGGCGGCAAAATATTAAACCACCATTGCATTATACGTTCACTTTTAGAAAAAAAACGATGTCCTCCTATATCAATTCGGTTTCCTTTGTAATTAAAGGTTTGAGCAATCCCACCTATGGCCGAAGTAGATTCAAATATAACAGGTTTAATATTAGTGCGCTTAAGCAATTCATATGCAGCAGTAATACCTGCTGGGCCTGCCCCAGCAATTACAGCTTTTTGTTTATTCATAAAAGACAGTTAGCTGAAATACGATAGTTAGAATTTTTGTTTTGCTATTAATATCTTAAAAGACATAGTTTTACTATTAGTAAATCTTCTATAATAACAGATTATTTACTTTATTTTCTTGTCTTAAAGTAAATAATTGGCTATTTAAACCATATTTTACAATTAGATAGAGAATCTTAACTCCAGCCTTAATACTTCCGCTTAATGTACCGCTAATCTTAGATTTACCTAAGCGTTGCTTATAGCGTACAGGAACTTCTTTAATTTTTAGTTGATGTTTTAAGGCTTTAATTTGCATTTCTACTGTCCAACCAAAATTTAAGTCGCTCATTTGTAAATCTTTTAGCTTACTTGCTTTAATGGCTCGAAAAGGCCCTAAGTCACTATAGTTAAAACCCCAAAATAGCTTAATTAGCCTAGTAGCCAGCCAATTACCAAATATTTGTTGTGGAGTAAGCGCACCTTTTTCTTTATTTCCCAAAACCCTTGAACCTATTACTAAATCCATATTATCAATAATAATAGGTTTAACAATTAAGTGTAAATCCTCTGGATAATCGCTATAATCCCCATCTAAGAAAACAATAATGTCTACTTCTGGTTTAACCAACTCTAGCCCACTTAAACAAGCTTTTCCATAACCTCGTTTTGGTTCAAATACTACTTCAGCATCAAAGCCCTTTGCTACTACTGAAGTAAGATCACTACTTCCATTATCTACAACAATTATTTGGTAAATAGCTGGTAGTTCTGCCAACACTTTTCCAATAGCTTTTTCTTCATTAAGTGCGGGAATTATTACAGCAATTTTTGATTGGTTAGAAATATTTTTTTCCAAAAGTGAACCGTTAAATTTTGAGTTAAAAATTTTCAACTATTAATTTTAGCTATGCTAGTTTTAGGAACAAAATTTTATCTTTGGGGTCAAAAAAATCAATCTTTCTAATTTTTACTTTGGAGAAAATTTTATGGAAAAACCTAAGACTTCCCCTTCTACTTCTCCATCTATTAATGTAACACCTTTAATAGATGTTTTGCTAGTATTACTAATTATTTTTATGGTAATTACGCCTGTTAAACCACATAAATTTGACACTAAGACCCCAGAAAAACCTGATCTAAGCCAAGAGTCTTTAGCCCCTTCTCCAACTTTATTAGTAGTAAGTATTAGTCGTAATCTTGAACTTACGCTTAATTCTCAGCCTATGGAGTTAATAGAGTTAAGTAGCCAATTAAGCACAATTTTACAACAACGTAGTTTAGACCAACGCACTCTATTTATTAAGGCCCCTAAAGATATTCGTTATGAATTTGTTACTAATGTAATTGATAATATCAAAGCCGCAGGTGCTGACCCAATAGGGTTACAAATAGATTATTTAGAATAAAACTTTTAATTAAAAAGTTGTGCCACTAGTCATAGCACAACTTTTTAACAATTAAGTTATAAAACTAGCAACAAATTCTTAAAAAGTTTGTTTTGCTTCAAAATTTTCTACCAGTTTGCTAATAACTGGCATTTTCCACATTTCATTTTGATAGGCTTAATCATAGCGATTATAGCCATTACCAAAAAGGCTAGTGAAACTACTAAAGAAACAGGAATCATCAATAGTGCTAACATCCAACCAATAACAGGCACATAGCTAAAAATAGTACCAACTATGCTAAGTACAATCGAAAACACAATAGCTACAGCTAAAAGCATCACTGATTGTAGAGAATGAAAGCGTACAAAACGGCTTTCTTTAGGTTCTGTAGCTAGAAAGATTACTGCAAAAATTACACCAAAAGGAACATAACAAAGTAGCCCAGCAATATTAAAATCTAAGGAAAGTACTTGAGTTTTATTACTTGCCAAAGGTTGCTGGGAATAATATGGTTGTTGTCCTTGTCCAGGTTGTAAATCAATAATAGGTTGTTGGCTATTAAGTTGATCCATAAAGCCTCCTTTTGTTGATTAGTTCTCAACAATCATTCAGCAATATTTATGCCAAGTAATTTAGTTAACAATTATTGATTTTCAAAACTTTGTTTTAAGAAAAGAGCTATTAAATATAATTGTAAATATTTATAAACAAAGTAGTTATAGGTATTTATAATTTTATAAAAACTTCTTAGTAGATTTTCAAATAGCAATCATTTGGGCAATATCCACAGTCTTTGCGGATTCTTTCTAATAGGATCGTCAATCTAAGCTTAAATTAAATTGACGATCCTAGAAAAAATTAAATATCAAAATACATAGCAAATTCTAAAGGATGTGGACGTTGGCGGATGACATCAACTTCCTTTTTACGTTTATATTCAATCCAACGAGAGACTAAATTTTCTGTAAAAACGTCGCCTTTTAGAAGAAAATCGTGGTCTTGTTCAAGTGCTTTTAGAGATTCTTCTAATGAACCTGGCAAGCTAGGAACATTTTTTAGCTCTTCTGCTGGCAAATCATAAATATCTTTATCTAGCGGCTGACCTGGGTCAATTTTATTTTGAATTCCATCTAGCCCAGCCATTAATAAAGCAGCAAAAGCCAGATAAGGATTGCAACTTGGATCAGGTGGACGAAACTCTATACGCTTTGCTTTAGGATTTTGTGAAAACATTGGGATTCTTACAGCAGCAGATCGATTACGCGCTGAATAAGCTAAATTTACTGGTGCTTCAAAGCCTGGAACTAATCGTTTATAGCTATTAGTCGTAGGTGCAACAAAAGCAGCTAGTGCAGGAGCATGTTTTAAGAGTCCGCCAATATAGTAAAGTGCTGTTTTAGAAAGCCCTGCATATTCTTCACCAGCAAAAAGCGGCTTTTCACCTTTCCATAAGCTTTGATGACAGTGCATTCCGCTTCCATTATCGCCAAACAAAGGTTTGGGCATAAAGGTAGCTGCTTTACCATAAATATAGCAAGTATTTCTGACAATATACTTAAACAGCATTACATTATCAGCCGTAGCAAGCAAAGTAGAGAAGCGAAAATCTATTTCACATTGACCACCAGAAGCAACTTCATGATGGTGGCATTCTGCTTCAATACCAACTTCATTTAGATTAAGAGCTATTTCCGAGCGCAAGTCTTGAAGTTTATCTACAGGTGGGACAGGAACATAACCTTCTTTATGGCGAATACGATAACCTAAATTATTAGTTTGTCGTCCACTATTCCAATTACCTTCTTCACTATCAATTAGGTAAAAGCAATGATTAGGGTCATTTTGATAGCTAACACTATCTAAAACAAAAAATTCTGCTTCTGGGCCAAAAAAGCAAGTATCTGCAACACCAGTAAATTGCAAATAGCTCTCAGCACGTCTAGCCACACCACGAGGGTCTAAAAAATAAGGTTCTTTAGTGATCGGATCAGCAACATCAGCAATTATACAAAGTGTTGATTCCTCAAAAAATGGATCAACCCAACAACGATTAGCATCAGGTAGTAGTAACATATCTGATTCATTAATTGCTGCCCATCCTCTTAAACTAGAAGCATCAAACCCAAAACCGTCTACAAAAGAATCTTCTGAAAGTTGATTTATGGGAAAAGTCATATGATGCCATTGCCCAACTAGATCAGTAAAACGTAGATCTACAAATTTTACTTGTTTATCAACAGCAAAACGGAGTACCGTTTTTGCGTCCATGGTAATCCTCCAAAAATTAAATTTTACGTAAAATAACAAAGATATTATTTAGTATAAATTACTAGCATTAACCTCTTAGTCACCGTCTGGATAACTAAACAAGTTATCTAAACGGAAGCAGCAAGCTTATGTCAAGGAAAAGTACCGATAAATCACGGTTTTTCTAGCAGATAAATCACCTAAGAAACAAGAAAAAAGCTTTTGACACCCTTTAGTTAATTTGCTAAATTTCGTCGCTTATAAAATAAAATAAATTTACTTTTATAGTTGGAGGCAGAAAGAAAAAAAATACATGAAAAATACGCTTGAGGAAACAATACAAACTTATGGCATTGAAAATTGGGGTGCAGGTTTTTTTGGTGTCAATAAAAAAGGGCATCTTATCGTCCGACCTGCCGAGGATGATGTTTCTAGCGTTGATGTCTTAGAAGTAGTAGAAGATCTGCTACGTCGTGGCGTTAAATTACCTATAATCCTTCGTTTTCCTCAGCTACTCTCTCACCAAGTCCGTAAGCTTACTAGTAGTTTTCAGAACTCTATTAAAGAATATAACTATAAGGGTAATCATTTATGTGTTTTCCCAATGAAAGTTAACCCTAGACGAGATGTTTTAGAAGAAGTTTTAAGAGAGGGCCGACGCTATAATTTTGGTGTAGAAGTAGGCTCAAAGCCTGAACTCTACGGTGCTTTAGCCGTAGAACAATCCCCAGATTCTTTACTAGTTTGTAACGGTTTTAAGGATGAAGCCTATATAAGACTTGCTTTTATCGGACTTCGAGCGGGAAAAAAAATTAATTTTAGTTATAGAAAAAGTAGAAGAGTTAGACATAATTTTACATCAAGCAAAAGAATTTAATATCAAGCCAAATATTGGTATTCGTGCCAGACTTTATTCTCGTGGGTCAGGACGTTGGGAAAAATCTGGTGGAGAAACTGCTAAATTTGGTCTTACAACAAGCGAAATGCTAGAAGTCGTCCGCATACTTAGAGAAAATAATATGCTGGACTGTTTGAAGATGCTTCATTTTCATATTGGTTCACAAATTACTGATATCAAACGTGTTAAAAATGCTATGAAAGAAGCAGCCCGTGTTTATTGTAAAATTCGTGCCATGCATATTGACGTAGAATACCTTAATGTAGGCGGAGGTATGGGAGTAGATTATGATGGTAGCAAAACTAGTTTTGATTCCTCAGCAAACTATACAATGCAGGAATTTGCAAACGATGTAATTTATACAATTAAAGGCGTTTGTGAGGACGAAGATATCCCGGAACCAAATATTGTTACAGAATCTGGACGAATTGTTGCAGCATTTCATGCAATGATTATTACTAATATTCAAGATGAAATCGAAACCGTATTAGATGATATTTCTAAAGTAACTACTAATGAAGATGACCCACAGGTAGTTATTGAATTAAAAGATTTAGTAGAGCATGTTAGCTCTAAAAATTATCGGGAATACTACCATGATGCTTTAGAGCATAAAGAAGAGCTATTTACTTTATTTAATTTAGGTTTGATCACACTAGAAGACCGTGCAAAAGGTGAAGCTTTATTTTGGGAAGTTTGCGAAAGAGCTAACCGTTTTGCTCAACAATCTAAGCTTATTAGTGAAGAGTTTGATGATCTTCAAAAAATTCTTAGTGCTAAATACCTCTGCAATTTTAGCATTTTCCGTTCTGTTCCTGATAGTTGGGCAATTGAGCAACTTTTCCCAATAATGCCAATCCATAAGCTTAACTCTCAACCTTCTGAGCATGCAACCTTAGTAGATCTTACTTGTGATTCAGATGGTATTATTGACAAGTTTGTAGACTTAAAAGATATTAAGGAAACCTTAGAGCTACATCATTTTTCACCTAAAGATCCTTATTATTTAGCATTTTTTATGATAGGTGCTTATCAAGAAGTAATGGGAAATTTTCATAATCTTTTTGGAACACTAAACGAAGCGCATGTCATTATTAACAGAGAAAATTATTTAATCAAAAAAATTATTACTGGCAGTAACTTAGGAGATGTGCTAGCTTTAGCTCGATATGATAAAAATTTTCTTTGGGAAAATTTCCAAAAACAACTTCATGAACAAGTTAAAATAGGTCGATTGACTGAAGCAGAAGCAGCCGAGCTACATAATGAATATGAAAAGAAAATTACTAACTATACTTATTTAGGGTAAAAACAACAAATTATGACAGGAACTGCTAAACCAAGTATCCCAAAAGATGCTGCATCTATTGTATTAATGCGTAACACTAGGGATCCTCATTTGTATTGGGTAAAAAGGGCTGATACTTTAGCTTTTATGGCTGGAGTAACAGCTTTTCCTGGTGGACAACGTGATACAGCAGATGGAGAAATTCCTGTCTTAAATGCAGAAAGCCCTGAATCAGCACAAATGATAACTTGTGCTATAAGAGAAATGTTTGAAGAAACTGGAGTGTTAATTGCCTTAGGAATAGAGCATATTTCCAAAGAGCAACTAGCTTCCCTTAGACAAGATTTATTAAAAGGATCACGTAGTTTTAAATCTATTTTAATGACAACTGGAGCAAGCCTAGATGCTAATTTGCTTACTCCAGCAGGCCGTTGGGTGACACCTCCTTTTGCTCCACGTCGTTTTGATACTTGGTTTTTTCTTGGATGGTTGCCTAAGAATCAAGAGCCAGAAATTATTATTGGTGAACTAGTAAAAGGTGGTTGGATAGCTCCTCAACAAGCATTAAACTCATGGCAAAAGGGCGAAGTATTATTAGCCCCACCAACACTTCATATAATCCGTACTTTGACTGAAGGTTTATCAATAGATATAAGCGCACGTTTAATGTCAGTTCCTGAAGCTAATCGTAGTATTGTACGTAAAATTGAAATGTATGATGGGATTTTGCTTTTCCTGTTCTAACACCTACCTTACCACCTGCAACCCACACAAATTGTTATATTGTTGGTAGAGAAGAATTTGTTATTATTGACCCTGCTTCACCATATGAAGAAGAACAAGTTCAACTAGCTAATTTTATTGATAGCTTAATAGCAGAAGGCTGTAAACCCCGCGAAATTTTGCTTACACATTTTCATCCAGATCATGTTGGTGGGGTAGCAAACTTAAAAAATCGCTTAAATATTCCTGTCCGAGCGCATCCACTTACACAAAAAAGTTGGAGAAGCTTTTCATATTGACCAAATAATTGAAAATAATGAATTAATTCTATTGCCAGGAGATCTAGATTGGCGACTTAGAGCAATTTACACTCCAGGACATGCTCAAGATCATATTTGCTTTTTTGAAGAACGCACTGGAGCATTAATTTCTGGCGATTTAATTGTTGGAATGAGAACTGTAGTAATAGATCCGCCTGAAGGAAATATGCAGCATTATTTAGATTCATTAAATCGAGTTGGTCAACTTCCTATAACCGCTATTTTTGGTGCGCATGGTGCGCCAATGGGGGGCGCACATGCAAAAGTAAATCAATATATTTCTCATCGTCTTGCCCGCGAAACTAATATAATAAAAGCCATTGAACAAGGCTCAAGTACTGTTGCAGAAATCGTCAAACAAGTTTATACAGATGTGCCAGAAAAAATGCACAAACTTGCCGAACGTTCTGTTCTTGCACATTTGGAAAAGTTAATCCAATCAGGTCAAGTTGTTGAGCAACTTGGTCATTACAAGTTAGTTGGATAAAACTATGTCATTACTATCATCACCATCATCAAATACGGAAGATATGCCTCGCTCAGAAGCTTTATGGAAACGCATTCTAAAACAAGTCCTTATTGCTGTTTTTGCTTCTTCGGTAATGTTAGCTATTTATTTAATGGTAGTTAATGACCGTAAGGAAGATGAGGTTGTAGGAAAACATGCTTATGTAAGTAAAAATGGTAGTTATGTAGGAGAAATTAAAGGCAAAGGACTAAAAAAAGGCATTAAAGTTTATTACATCAAACAAGCTACAGGATCAATAATTTCTATGTCTGAAAGCTATATTGAAGTAAAAGATAGCCCTCCAAAATATGATTTTTAATTAATTTATAACAGGTAAATTCTTAATTTACTAAAAATTTAACCTAACCTCTAAAACACCTATAAAATTATGCCTCTTCATCAAACAACCGCTTTTATTTTACGTACCTTTCCACTTTCAGAAGCAGATAAAATCTGTGTATTACTTACTCGGTCTTCTGGTGTAATTCGAGGGGTTGCTTCTGGAGCAAGAAGGATGAAAAGCCGTTTTGGTGCTAGTTTAGAACCATTTACAGAAGTAAGTTTAACCTATCATGAAAAAGAAGGCCGTGAGCTTGTAAAAATTTCTAATTGTGAAATTCTGCGCTCTCCATTTCATTATGCAGGCAAAACAGAAAATGCAGCAGCACTTTCTTATCTTACAGAACTACTTTGTGAATTTTCCCCAGCACATGAAAAAAATGAAAAACTTTACAGGCTAGTTACAGCTACAATGGAGGCAATGAGCAAAGAGCTTTCACTATCAAGTTTATTAAGATATTTTGAAGTTTGGTTACTTAAAATTTCTGGATTTTTTCCTGACTTAAATAAATGTGTTGGTTGTAGTAGTGAAATTGCTGAGTCTAGTGGCGTTTGGCTAGCACCTGACGGTGCGCCTCAATGCTATGGTTGTAGTGGTGCAAGAGGAATAGCAATTTCTAGTGAGTTAAAACAATGCTTTGCATCAATACTACGTAATAATCCAAGTATTTTTGCTGGGCAAACTAACCCAACTGAGCATTTAACAGCAATAGAAGATATCAGTTACCGTTTAATTCGTCGTACTATTGAGCGAGATTTGCGTTCTTATAGCTTGATGAATCAAGTACAAGCAGAATCTAAACTTACTTAACTACTAACAATAAATATCTTATTTTCAATAAGGTGAGGCCATTATTATGACTAATTATGTATATCTTTTGCCAATGGGCAAGCAGATGGTAATGCAAGCATGAAAGATTTACTTGGGGGGAAGGGTGCTGGACTAGGAGAAATGACTAATGCAGAGCTACCTGTTGCACCAGGATTTACTATAAGCACACAAGCTTGCACAGCTTATTACAAAGCCGATCAAGCATTTCCTCAAGGAATGTGGGAAGAAACTTTAGCAGCATTAAATAAGGTAGAACAAGCCACTGGAAAAGGGTTTGGAAATAAAGAAAATCCGCTACTTGTTTCCGTTCGTTCTGGAGCTAAATTTAGTATGCCTGGTATGATGGATACAGTATTAAATCTAGGGCTTAATGAAGAAACCCTTCAAGGTCTTGCTGCTTTAACCCAAAATGAACGTTTTGCCTATGATGCCTACCGCAGATTTATACAAATGTTTGGCAAGATTGTACTTGATATAAGCCCAGAAAAATTTGAGCATATTTTTGACCACCAAAAACATAAAGTTGGAGTCAAAGAAGACACTGATTTAACAGTTGATTCATTAAAAGAAGTTTGCCACCAATTTAAGCAGTTAGTTAAAAAAGAAACTGGTAATGATTTTCCAACAGATCCCCTTCAACAATTAGAGTTATCAATTCGTGCTGTTTTTGCGTCATGGAATGGAAAACGCGCTATAGATTATCGTCGTGTTCATAGAATCTCTGACGATCTTGGAACTGCTGTAAATGTTGTAGCAATGGTCTTTGGCAATATGGGAAATGATTCTGGCACAGGTGTAGCATTTACCCGTAATCCTTCAACAGGTGAAAAAGAACTTTTTGGCGAATATCTAGCTAATGCTCAAGGTGAAGATGTTGTGGCAGGCATTCGTACACCAAAGAAAATTTCACAACTAAAAGAAGATATGCCAGAAGTCTATGACCAATTTGTTAAAGTTGCTGAAATGCTAGAGCGACATTATAAGGATGTCCAAGACTTAGAATTTACTATTGAGCGTGGCAAATTATGGATGCTTCAAACCCGAAATGCTAAACGCACAGGTGCAGCAGCAATAAAAATTGCTGTTGATTTAGTTGAAGAAGGAATTATTGATAAAGCTACAGCCGTCACTAGAGTAGAGCCAGGCCATTTGGATGCGTTACTTCATCCAATGATTGACCCATCAGAAAAATTAGAGGTTTTAGCTAAAGGCTTGCCTGCTAGCCCAGGTGCTGCTAGTGGTAAAGTTGTCTTTTCTCCAGATGAAGCAGAAACTTTAGCTAAAGAGGGCGAAAAAGTAATTTTAGTTAGAATTGAAACCGCGCCAGATGATTTTCATGGAATGGTTGCTGCTCAAGCAATCCTAACGGCTAGGGGTGGAATGACAAGTCACGCTGCTGTTGTAGCTAGAGGAATGGGAAAATGCTGTGTTGCTGGTTGTAGTGATTTAAGTATTAGCTATGAAAAAGAGCTATTTAGAGTTGGCACTCAGGTAGTAAATAAAGGTGATTACATCACTGTAGACGGCACTTTAGGACGTGTAATTTTAGGTCAAGTTAAATTGATTGACCCTCGTCCAGATGAAAATTTCCATAAATTTATGACTTGGGTTGATGAATTTAGAAGACTGCGAGTTAGAACCAACGCCGATACTCCGCATGACTCTGAAGTAGCACGAAAATTTGGTGCTGAAGGCATTGGGCTATGTCGTACAGAACATATGTTTTTTGAAGGCAACCGAATTGATGCTATGCGAGAAATGATTGTGGCTAAAACTCAAGAAGAAAGACAACACGCACTTAGCAAAATAGAACCATTCCAAACAGAAGATTTTATTGGAATTTTTAAAGCAATGGATGGCTATCCAGTAACAATTCGCACACTTGACCCACCATTACATGAATTTTTACCACATGAACAAGAAGAAATTGACGAGCTAGCACAAAAGCTAAACATTCCAAGTGCTGAGCTTACCAATAAAATTAAAAGCCTCTATGAAGCTAATCCAATGCTAGGGCATCGTGGTTGTCGTCTTGGTATTGCTTACCCAGAAATTACCGAAATGCAGGCTAGAGCAATCTTTTCTGCTGCTGTTACAGTTAAACGACAAGGTGTAACGGTTATTCCTGAAGTGATGATCCCGCTTATAAGCGATGTAAAAGAGCTAATTTCACAAGCAACCCTAGTTCGCAAAGTGGCTCAAGAAGTCTTTGAAAAAGAAGGTCTTAGCGTTGATTATTTAGTTGGAACAATGATTGAACTACCTCGCGCCGCACTAACAGCAAATAAAATCGCTACAGTAGCAGAATTTTTCTCATTTGGCACAAATGATTTAACTCAAACAACTTACGGTTTAAGCCGAGACGACTCTGGTCGCTTTTTACCACTTTATGTAGAGAAAAAGATTTTTGCCGAAGATCCTTTCCAAGTCCTAGATCAAGAAGGTGTAGGAAAACTAGTTGAAATGGCTGTACAACTAGGACGCGGTGCAAGAGAAAATCTTAAAGTTGGTATTTGTGGCGAGCATGGCGGCGAACCAAGCAGCGTAGCTTTTTGCCATCGTGCAGGGCTAAATTACGTTAGCTGTTCACCTTATCGTGTTCCTATTGCGCGACTTGCTGCGGCTCAAGCTGTTTTAAGCGAAGGAAAAGCCAACTCTCAAACAGCTTAAATAAAACTTTTTAACAAAGTTTGGGAGTACAAGAATTTCGTTTGTACTCCCATATAGTTTCTTAAAATGTCTACTCTTTCTAAAATTATTAAACTCAACAAAAATAACTTCTTACAGATCCTTGAAGAACTAAAGCTTTCCTTAAACATAACTGACTTAAAAAATAACATTACTCAACTAATCACTAATTTATCAGACACAGATAATAATTCTTTATTTCTTCCAAACTCATTAAATATAGAATCAATAGAAATTAACCAAGATTATTTGACTAAGGAATTATTACAAATAAAAGATGCTCAAACTTTAGACCGAGCAATTTATTATATTAAGCGGCTAGAAAAAGCTGTAACAAGCATAAAAACTAGTGATATTAATGATATAAACATAAATCGCTGGAAAGAATATGATGAAATATTAACTGATAGTTTATGGATAATAGATAGACGAGATAGTAGCGGAGTACATTCTGCTGGTTATTGGGGAAATTTTATTCCACAAATTCCAAACCAAATGATGAAAAGATATACTAAAAAAGGTGATTGGGTTTTAGATACTTTTTTAGGTTGTGGGACAACTTTAATTGAAGCTCAAAGACTTGGACGAAACTGCATTGGTGTAGAACTTCAAGCAAATATTGTAGAAAAAGCTACTAATTTTATTAATAGCGAGCCTAATAATCATTTAACTACTTGGAAAATACTTAATCAAGATAGTGCTGCAATTGATTACAATTGCATACTAAAACAACTAGGTATTAATTCTGTCCAACTAGTAATAATGCACCCACCTTATTTTGACATTATTAAGTTTAGTGAGGATCCAAAAGATTTGTCTAATGCTAATTCTGTAAGTAATTTTTTGGTTATGCTAAAAAATGTTGCAGCAAATGCAGCTAGTATTTTGGACAAAGGACGCTATTTAGTTCTAGTTATTGGCGATAAATATGTTGATGGTGATTGGATTCCGCTTGGTTTTTTAGCAATGAATGAAATATTAAATTTAGGTTTTTCATTAAAAAGCATTGTAGTCAAAAATTTTGAAGACACTACTGGCAAACGAAATCAAAAAGACTTATGGCGGTATCGTGCTTTGGTTGGGGGTTTTTATATTTTTAAGCATGAGTATATTTTTATCTTAAAAAGAAAATAGCTAAGCATAGCTCATCATAGCCTATTGACATATCTCTATAGGTAGGCTTATTATCAGCTAATTTTCGATCTTCATTTAATAATACTAAGTCAACTCTTTAGGATAAAATAATGAGTGAAAAACCTAAGTTACTTGTTATCGATGATCAGCCATTTATTGTAGCAATCTTTACTGAATTATTTAGAAGTGATGAGTTAGAACTTATTAGTGCTTCTAATGGCGAAGATGGTTTAGAACTAGCCTATCAACACCAACCAGATCTAATATTTTTAGATATAGAAATGCCTCGCATGGATGGGATCTCTGTTTGTCGTCGTTTAAGACAAGATAGCCGGTTTCAATCAATACCTATTTTCCTACTTTCGGCTAAAGGGGAAAGCCCTTCAGATGAGGAACAAAAGGAAATTGGGGTGACAGGCTATTTAACTAAGCCTTTTAGCCCACTGCAAATTTATGGTTTAATAAAACAACATTTAAATATTTCAGCAGATTTTTAATTATATAGTTTATTAACTGTTGCCCTACCTTACTAAAAAAGATAAGCCCTAAAGCTTATCTAGCCGCCGATCTAAACACAACTAAATTATAGGGTTGTAGCATCTTAGCCTTACAAAAGATGAGCAGATAATTGCAATTCTTTGCTCTGGTGATATAATCGAACTATTATTTTTTATTAAGTGTTTTTTTCTCTAACAGATAATTTAACAGTTTGCTTTATCAAATATAAAAAATTAAATATAAAAAATAAATTTTCCGCTAGGGTTAGTCTTTAGACTTAAGTATGTCTATAAACTACTTTATTCCAAAAACTTGGAGGTTGGTGTAAGTCTATTAATTAAGTAATTTATCGAGAAAATAGAGTTCACCTTTTCTTGTGATGAAAAAAATGCCATGGAGTTTAATAAATATTTTTGGATTAATTTTAGTATTTTTTCTAATTTTTAATAATGTATTTGCTTTACCAAATCAAAATCAACCTAATCAACCTATTATTGATATTCTTAATTATAAAATTGAAGCTGAATTAATTCCTGAGACTAATACATTGCGTGCTAATACTGCCGTTACATTTCAAGCATTGAAGAACACTCTATCAGTAATTTTTGAAATAAATGGAGCATTGAAAATTAGTAAAATCACTAATCAAGATGGCAAAGAATTACAATTTGTTCAAGATACAGTAGACGCGCTAAATGTTCGTATTGATCTAGGAACATCAATAGCGGCAAATCAACCTGTAACACTAAATTTTATTTATGAAGGAATCTTAGTATCTCCTCAAGGAGGCGTTTTAGCAAACAAGCGGCTTGCATATATTGGACAAGAAGGATCTTACTTAAGCTATGCTGCACGTTGGTTTCCTTTTCATGGTTATGCCGCTGATACAGCAACTTATCAAATCTCTTTAATTACACCTGTAGATTATTTAGTTGCAGGATTAAGCACAGAAGCGATAGAAACAAAACCTTTTGTTGTAGAACCCCCTCCAGCACCTGAACCAGAGCCAGAACCAGAACCAGTTAAAAAACCAACTAAGCCAACTCCAAAAAGACCTAGTAAAACAACTAAACCTGCTACTACAAAACCTACTCCTAAAACAGGTAAACCAACACTACCAGTTTTACCAGTTTCTTATGTTGTTGCAAACAACCAAGAACCTACGGCACCAATAAGTGGGCCAAGAAATATACATACTTTTGTTAGCACTAAAGCTGTACTGCCAGGAACATTTGCTATAGCTCGTTATATCACCAGAAATATTAAGACATCTACAGGTGAAATAAATTTTTATATTAAACCTGGTAGTGAAGCAGCAGCAGAAAAATATGCTGAAGCAGTTAGCCAAGCAGTTGATTTTTATAATAATAAATTTGGTGCTTATGCTTTTGGTGACAAATTAGTTTTTGCTGAGATTGATAACGAATCATTAGATAGTTTAACTGGTGCTGGGGTTACACTTCTTTCAGAAAAAACTTTTCGCTTAACAGATGTTCCTAGAGAACTACTTTATAGAGAGACTGCATATCAATGGTGGGGTCAAGCTGTAGTGCTTAAGTCTTTTGATGAAGTTTGGCTCTCTCAAGGTTTAGCTCAATATAGTGCTTTAGCTGTTTTAGAAGCTAACACCCCAGAAACAGTTTTTCGTGAAGTTGCTCGTGGTGCAATGGAAAGAGCCATGGCATTTGAATCACAAACCTCTATTGCTCGCGCTCCTTTAGAGCTTGATGATCAATCAGAAGCCTATCGATCAATTATGTTTTACAAAGGCGCATTTGTTTATCGAATGCTTAAACTAGTTGTAGGTGAAGAAACTTTTGATAAATTACTTAAAACTTATTACCAGGAATACCAAGGAAAACCAGCAGCTATTTCTAATTTTGAATCATTGGCTAATAAAGTAATAGGAAAAGATATGCGCTACTTCTTTGGTCAATGGGTTGATGCTACAGGCGTTCCAGAGTTTCGCGCTGATTATCAAATGCTAAGAACTAAAAATAACACTTTTAGGATTCGTGGAACAATAAACCAAGAAGTGGACACTTTTAGTATGCCTATAGATGTTGAACTTCTTTATGAAGGTGGTTCAGAAAGAACTCAGCTAAATATGACAGGCAGAAGTGTAGATTTTAGCTTTGAAGCAAAGGGAAAACCTTTAGATGTTATAGTAGATCCTGATAGCAAATTGCTAAAAGTATCTGAAGAAATTCGCATTTCTGTTATTGTCCGACGAGGAATTGAGCATTTTCGTAATCAAGAATATCCTGAAGCAGAGCAACAATTCCAAGCGGCTATTAAATTAAACCGCAGTAGTTCTTGGGCTTGGTATAATTTAGGGCTACTTTATTTTGAGCAAAGAAATTACCCTAAAGCTAATGATTGTTTTGGTGAAGCTTTAGAATTAGACTTACAACCGCGTTGGGTGCAAGTTTGGTCACATATTAAGCGTGGCAACTGCTACGATGCTTTAGGACAAAGAGAACGTGCTGTTGCTGAATATCAAAAAGCAATTCAAGTAGGCGATAATCATGATAATGCACAACAAATTGCTCAACAGTATTTAAGCGCACCTTATCGCCGAGAACAAACGGCTCAAAATTAAAATAAAAATAAAAATTCTAGGAGGTTTAGCCAGTAAACTAAAAACTTACTGGCTTAAAACTATATGCTTAAAAAAGCTTTACTAGCTTTAGTTCTCACCATTTGCTTTTATAATGTTGTATTTTCTAATCCGCAAGAAAATAGCTCTCAGAATAATACTAATAGCCTATTAGAAAAATATGTCAAACTTGATGATGTTGGGGTTTTAAGGCTACTTTATCCCAATCAATCTTTAAGCTATCAAACTCCTTCAGAAGATAAAGAAAAACCTAGCCGGGAAATTCGCTATCAAGTAGGTGATATAGAAAGTCATCAAATCTCTGTTCTTAGTCGAACAATAGGCAAATTTACACAAGCTGAAACAGAAGAAGTATTAGCTTTTATTGCTGTAGAAAGTGGCAATGATCCAAAAGCACCTTACCCAACAGGCACTTACGCAGTTTTATTTAATATTGATAAAAATGGAGTTGCTCAAAAAATTGCTCAGTCAGCAAACCTTTATAAAAAAGGTTCTCCATTTACAACAGATAAAGCTTGGCAACCAGCTTTGATAACAGATATAGACTTTGATAAACAAGATGATTTAATAATGTTACAGACTCAAGGAAAAGGAGATAGTAGCTACACGATTTACCGATGGGATGGAAAAGATTTTTCACAAGTTCCAAATCATCCAGCCCTAGCACTTCTTTCTTTTTATGCTAATTTAACGGCTGCGGTTCAATTAGGAATAACAGAAGAAGCAGCTAATGCAAAATTAAATGCAGCTTATGAAACCTTATCAGCAAAAATGCAAGGTCAACAAACTATAGATTCTCTTCGTCGTCGGTTTAAGGAAATCAAAGCTGTAGAACTAAACACACTTAAAGTAATGATTAAAAGTGAAACTAGCGCGTTACTGCGGATTCAGTTTAGACTTATTGACACAGATGCAACAAAACAAACCTTTGAAGGAGATTATCAAATTAGACGATTTGATAATCAATGGCTAGTAGACAATGAGCGATTAAAATCCATCAACTTAACTTTAGCTAAATAATTTGTGCCAATTTATAAATATTCAAAATTATATAAATCGGCTCAAAAATTCGCTCGCAAACTAAAAAGGTATGCTATTACTGAACTGAGATTGCTGCGTATCATTCAACATGAATTTCGCTTTTCTCTATGGCTACTTATTATTGAGTTAACTTTAGGAACGACTTTAATTCATTATTATTACCCTTACCCGCACAATAGAAGAACAAATTGGACAGAAGATTTTTACTACACAATTCATGCTATTTTTGGAGAACCCATCTTAGCTTATCCACAAGATTCTTATTTAGAATACTTATTTATTTTGCTCCCTATTTTAGGAGTTCTAATAATTACAGATACTATTGCACGTTTAGGTAGTTTGCTTTTCCAAAAACGTAGCCAAAGAAAGGAATGGCATATTTTGCTAGCTTCAACTTATACAGATCATGTAATTGTTTGCGGTTTAGGGCATGTTGGCTATAGAATTGTGCAAAATCTACTACGTAATAACCTAGAGTGTGTAGTTATAGAAATGAAAGAATCTTTATTTGTAGAAGAAATTCGTAAACTAGATATTCCTGTAATTATTGCTGATGCACGTCGGGAAGAAGTCTTAAAACAAGCAAATATTTCTAAAGCCCAAGCAATAATTGTTGTTACAGATGACGACTTAGCAAATTTAGAAATAGCTATTGATGCTCGATCTCTATCGCCTAATATTCGGATTGTTATGCGAATGTTTGACGAAACTTTAGCCCGTAAAATTGCTAAAAGCTTTAATATTCATTGTGTTTTTAGCACTTCCGCTATTGCTGCACCAGTTTTTGCAGCAGCAGTGACAGAGCATAATGTAATAAATTCTTTTGTATTTAATAATGTCCAACTTAACACTGTAGAGTTTGTTGTAAGCGAAAGATCCCAACTAATTGGCTGGTCATTGGATCAACTGCGTAGCCGATTAGAACTTACCATTGCACTTTATCAAACAGAAGTAGAAGTAGATTGGAATCCAAACCCAAGTTTCATCCTAGAAACAGGTGTAAAACTTTTAATTATTACAACATCCGAAAGCTTGCGTGATTTAGAAAAATTAAATAAACCTGCTTAGATAAATTTAGGTCACAACTTTTTTTAGTTATGACCTAGCAAGTGTTTTTACTGGATTAGTTTTATTGAGGCTTGCGAAAATTATCGTTAATCTTTGTTAATCAAATCTATTACTCGTTGTTGTCCTTCTACCATAAAATTACTTTTTATGACCTATTCTTTAGCATCAACAGTAAAAGAAAATGGATCAAAATTTTGTGCATTTGTTGTAGTTGTAAATAATGTAAAAGAACCTGTTAGAGCTAAAAAGCAATTAAATATAAAAATAATTTATTACGCATAATAACTCCAATATTATATCTTTAGTAAGTAATTTATGCTTGTACCAAGTTAGAAGACAACTTATAGAAAAAAGTTTGGAAAATTTTGGAAAGTTTTTGCAGAAAAATAAAATAACAAATCAACTTGTAGCTAAGATTTTAGACTTGCACCTTAAGCCATCGTGTATTATTGTTATTAACACAAAGACACAATCTACTTTTAATAAAAATAATCAAAAAAATATTATATCTAGCGTCATTGATTTGTTAGGGATTTGGAGGCCGTATGGCATTAAAGGGGCGAATACCAGAATTATCTGTTACGGATCTAATTATGATTCATTGTTTTGGTCGAACTCGTGCTTGTGTCAAACTAACTAGTGATAAAACTAAAGCAGAAATATATTTTGATAATGGAAACATTATTGATGCTCGTTGTGATGCTAGTACAGGCATGGAAGCACTATACCGAGCCTTTTCAGTAACAGAAGGTAAATATCAAGTTGAGCTTAATGTAACTTCTCAGCAACAAACAATACAAACTCCATGGAAAGATATCTTAAAATCATTAGGAATCTGCTAGCATTGCATGTCTTTATTAGAATTACTTATAAACCAGCCTAAAGCCATTACAGTATCCGAGTTAACTACTCAAATTAAAGATCTTATAGAAGCAGAATTTTATGATATTTTGGTGGAAGGTGAAATTTCAAATTTTAAGGTTCATAGCTCTGGTCACTGGTACTTTATCTTAAAAGATAATTCAGCCCAACTACGTTGTGCAGCATTTCGCAATCAAAATATTTATATTCGCCCTCGTCCAAGTGATGGAATAAAAGCTAAACTTCGCGGTAAGATTTCTTTATATGAAAATCGTGGAGATTATCAGCTAATTGTTAGCAGCATTGAGCCTATAGGAAAAGGTGATTTACAAAAAGCATTTGAGCAGTTACAGAATAAACTATTAGCAGAAGGTCTTTTTGATGCAATATATAAAAAACCTTTGCCAAAATTTCCTTTAGCTATTGGCATTGTAACAAGTCCAACTGGAGCAGCAATCCAAGATATTTTGCAAGTCCTCTATCGACGTAATAAATCTGTCAATGTTTCAATTTATGCAGCACATGTTCAAGGGGAAACAGCAGCAGCAGAAATTGCTGAAGGGATAAATTATTTTAATACTCGTGATGATATTGATGTGTTGATTGTAGGTCGCGGAGGGGGTTCAATTGAAGATCTTTGGCCTTTTAATGAAGAAATTGTAGCAAGAGCAATATTTGCATCTCGTATCCCTATTATTTCAGCCGTTGGGCATGAAATAGACTTTACTATTTCAGACTTTGTTGCTGACCATCGCGCCCCAACACCTTCTGTAGCGGCTGAAATTGTAGCTGAACGCCAAGACGAATTATCAAATTTAGTTTCTTACTACGAGGAAATATTACTTAATAATTTAGAATATTTACTACTTAACCAACATAACAAACTAACAAGTTTGCAGTCTCAGCCTGGTTTTGATGTTTTACCGAAAAAATTATCTCAATATCAACATAGGTTATCTAATTTAACTCACCGTTTAGAAAGATCTCTCCAAGAAAAACTCTCATTAGAGCAAGATGAGGTAAACAATTTAGCACTCCGCTTAGCTAGTACAGAATTAAAAAGTTCTTTGCAGCAATCTAAAAATCAATTACAAAAACTCTCTTTGCAATTACAAACCAATTTAAATAAACAGCTACAAAAACTAACAGATCAATTTCACTGTAATATTACTAAATTACAAACTCTTAGCCCATTAGCTGTTTTATCTCGTGGTTATTCATTGGTTTGGACAGAAAATAATCAACTAGTAAAACGCCCAAACCAAGTTGCACCAGGCGACAAGGTTCGTGTACAACTATCTGAGGGAGAAATAATTTGTATCAGAGATTTAGAATAGATATTTAGAACCTCTTGAAAAAGGAAACATTATGACTAACAGCAAACCGCGTATGGTGACACCAGAAAAAATTGGACGGATTATTTGGGCTGGAACAGAAACAATAGCATTAAATACAGCGGTCTATTATGATCTTTTTACTCATATTGCTAATGGTAAGTCTTCGCCTCGTGATCTAGCACGGATAACTAAATGTTCTGCTAATGCTATTGAGCGGTTGCTTAATGTGTTAGTAGGGATGGAGTTATTAACCAAAACAGGAAAAATTTATGCTTTAGAACCTGACGCAGACGCATTTTTAGTTCGTGGCCGCCCTGTTTATTTAGGTGATATGGTAGCGCATGGAGTAGATATATTAAATAATTGGAAGAACCTCCCTCAAAGCATTGAATCTGGAAAATCTTCTTTTCAATTTGATAGTCAAAAGAACGGAGAAGAGTTTTTTAGCCATTTAGTTAAAGCTCTTTTTCCTGCTAACTTTGCAGTTTCTTGTGCTGCTGCTGCCGCTTTTAAGAAGAAGAAAAAAAATATTGAAAGCGTTTTAGATGTTGCTGCTGGATCTGCTGCTTGGAGTTTAGGTTTTGCCCAACAATATCCAGAGTCAAAGGTAACTGCATTAGATTTTCCTAAAGTCTTAGATGTGGCTCGTCAATATAGCTCACAACTTGGAATAGATTCACAATATGACTATTTAGCTGGAGACTTAAACACGATTTCTTTTGGTAAAAATTGTTATGATCTAGTAATTTTGGGGCATATTTGTCATAGCGAAGGTGAAAGACGTAGTAGAAAATTAATAAAAAAATCTGCTCAAGCATTAAAATCCGGTGGAACACTATTAATTGCTGAAGTCCTGCCAAATGAAGACTATACAGCACCTTTAAGCGCGTTGCTTTTTTCATTAAATATGCTTGTTTTTACTAGCGAGGGGGATGTTTTTCCTGTCTCACAATATAAACAATGGACTGAGGATGTAGGGTTAATAGATTTTGAAGTTTTAGATAAAATTCCATCTCCTTTTCCTTTGTTGCTTGCAACTAAACCTTAATAAAAATTTTTAGGCGGTAAGTTATGAAAAAAAGTTTGTTACTAATTTTTAGCTTTTCTTTAGTTTTAACATTAAACTTTTTAGCTTTTTCACAACAAGAACAGTCTTTTCAACCTCAAGATAAAAATATAGAAAAAGCTGATCTAGTAGCAAAAGCAAAAAACTTACTTTTATCAGCACGTAAGGCAAAAAGCGAAAAACCTTTAAGCGAAATTAAAGACATCAAAACTATTAGCTCTGTACAATTACTTTTAGGAGGTAATGGTTTTGAAGCTACAAATGAAACTACTATTAAATTTCCAAATAAAACTTTAAGCGTTATTTCAGGCCCTTTTGGTGTAATTAAAAATGCTTATAATGGAGAAATTGCTTGGACACAAACCCCAGGCGGAATCCAAGAATTAGTAGGAGATAAAACCCTAGAATTTCAAAATGTTTTAGCAGGTGATCCTATTTCCATACTTAATAATTTTGACCAGCAAAATTATCAAGTAACATTTTTAGATGAAAATACATGGCAAGAACAAAGCGTTAACACAGTTTTATTAACTACAAACACAGGACATGAAATTAAAGTTTACCTTGAGCCAAAAACTAATATGATTATTGGAAAATCATCTCAAGCTAAGGTAGGCGGCAATACTTTTACTAATGAAGAACTTTTCTTAGATTTTAAGTCATTTAATGGTGTTCAAATTCCTATGAAACGCCTATTAAAACGTAATGGTCAAGATTTTGCAGCAACAACAGTAAAAGAAGTTATTATAAATGCTGGAGTAGAAGATAAAATTTTTAATAAACCATAGTAATTAAAGTATATATGGAAATTTTTAATAAAGTTGTGATGTTAACAGGTGGGGCGCGTATTGGGCAAGAAGTAGCAATTTCCCTTGCTCAAGAAGGCGTGTCTGCATTTTTGCTAACTTACTTAACCTCTGAAAATGTAATGAAAGAACTTGCTACTAAATTAGAGGATTTAGGAGCTAAAGTTATTCTTAAACAAGTAGATACAAGCCAAGAAATTGCTATAAATGAAGTGATAGATTTAGCTTTAGCAAAGTTTAGCAAAATCGATATTTTACTTAATATGGCTTCAACTTATATTGCACGACCAACAGAAAATTTAACTTTAGCTGATTGGCAAGCTGACTATAACTCTAATGCTACCAATACTTTTTTATGTATAAATAAACTTGCTCCTATTATGCGTAAACAAGGCGCAGGACGTATAATTAATTTTGTTGATTGGACAGTTGCAAGCCGACGTACCGAATACCCAAGCTTTGTTTCTTATTATGCTGCTAAACAAGCTGTAATTGGTTTAACAGAAGCTTTTGCCTTAGAGTATGCTCCAGAAGTACTAATTAATAGCATTGCCCCAGGCCCAATCATACCTCCAGTTAATCTACCTCCAGAATTAGTAACAGAAGTTGCGGCCAAAACCCCATTAAAACGTTGGGGTGGAGCAAGTGAAATCGCCGAAGCTGTAAAATTTTTTATCCGTACTAACTTTGTTACAGGCGAATGCCTTCGGGTTGATGGCGGAAGACATTTACTATAAGTAAAGTTACTCTATCCCCAATTCTTTTAATTTTTGCTTAAGTCGTTCTTTTTCTAATCGTTCTTTTTCTAGCTCTGATTGGGTTGTCTCTAGCTGTGAGTTGTAACTTGAGTTCTAGCTAATTCGGCTTGGGTAGTTTTTGCAATTCTATCTAATTCTTCATAAGTTAGAAATTTTTCTCCATCTGGTCGATAAATTTCTAGTTTTTCATTAGTTAGCTCAAACCTAACACCTAGTCTTGGACTAGTCCAATTTGTAACATTAAGAATTTCCTGTAAATTCCCTTCCTGACGTACCCAGGCCCAAAACAAGTTATCATCTGGGTCATAAACATAATATTCTTCTACTCCATAAAGGTTATAGAAGCTAAATTTTCTTAGCATTTCTGGGACAGTATTACCAGGAGAAAGAATTTCAAAAACAACTTGTGGAGCAATATTTTCTTCTGCCCATTGTTTATAAGAACCTCGATGACCTTTGGGACGGCCTATTGCTACCATTGCATCAGGGGCTTGGGAAATTTTTGGATTTCCCTTTACTGGATACCAAAGCAAATCACCTGCAACAAAATCATTAGGCAACATTGCATTTAGCCCTTCTTTAATTGTCACTATCCATTCAAATTGCTTAGTATTTTCCGCCATAGGCTTGCCATCACTTTCAGGGTAAAAAATGAAGTCATCTGTTGTTGTCTCAATTAATACTGACATAATTTTTCTTCCTTTTTGATATTTTAATTTGGTTAACAGATGATAAAACAAGCCTATTTTAGCAATATTTTATCTTTATTTCACTACTATTTTCCACCACGAGAAACAAAAGTTTGTGTTCTAGTATCAACTTTAACAACTTCTCCAATTTCAATATAAGGAGGGACTTGTATTTGAAGCCCTGTTTCTAAAGTAGCAGATTTAGTTTGAGCCGATGCTGTAGCACCTTTTAAGGCTGGTTCGGTTTCCGTTACAGTTAAATCAATGGAATTTGGCAATTCTATCCCTATTGCCTCACCATTATAAATTTGGAGTCTTAAATCTAGCCCATCTTTAAGAAAATAAACGGCTTGATCTAAAACTTCAGTTGTTAAATTAAATTGTTCATAGGTGCTTAAATCCATAAAAACATAGCTATCCCCTTCTAAATAAAGAAATTGCCCAGGGTTAGTTTCAAAATTTGGTTCTTCAACTTTATCAGCAGCACGAAAAGTTTTTTCCAAACTTTGTTTATTTAGCATGTTTTTTAACTTAGCTTTTACCAGCATTGTAGCACCTCGCGCCGACGGGGTTTGATGTGCAACATCTGTTATTAAATAAGGAACTTTATCAAGCTCAATTAACATGCCTTTTTTTAATTCTGAAGCGGTATATAACACAAATATCTCCTAAAAAATAAAATATATAAGTTAATTTTTCAAAAAATCATAAACCAAATAAAAATTAAAGCCTAGAGCGTTATTGCTAGTTTGTATTTCTGGAAATCCTATTTGTTAAATTTAGTCTTTTTTATCTTAAAAAGTATTAATAACGCTGTTAGCCCACCTAAAATATCTACTAAACTATCTTGTAATGAAGCACTACGATTTCTTACAAATGATTGATGGTATTCATCTAAGAGTGCAATTATTATTACAATAATTGTGCTAAATAGTAGCCAGTTTATTTTCCAAGAGTTTTTTTTTGCCGCAAAAATCCCAAAAATTAGTGCTGAAAAAATCCCAAACTCTATAAAATGCCCAAGTTTACGAATCGCTATATGAATTAAATGAATTGTAGAAGTTTGAAAGGTAGGAAATAGCTCTCTTAAGTAAACCTCAATATAAGAAGCAGTTTTATTAGCTCCAAAACTGCTAGTTGAAAAACTACTAATAATCAATACCCAGGCAATGCTAGCTAATGTAAAAACTAAGCTACTAGGTTGGTATTTCCAAAACAAAACTATACTACCGGGTACTTACCGGCTCCTCCCGATATTGAAGTTGATAAAGTTTATAATATATACCCCGTTTAGCTAGTAATTCTTGATGATTGCCCATTTCGCGTAATTGTCCTTTGTGCATTACCATAATTTTATCTGCACTTTGAATAGTAGAAAGACGATGTGCAATAATTAAAGAAGTTCGACCTGCAAGCAAAGTTTTAACCGCATCCCGAATTAATAATTCTGTTTCTGTATCAACTGACGAAGTAGCTTCATCTAAAATTAATACTCTAGGGTTAAATGCTAGCGCACGAGCAAAAGAAAGTAGTTGACGTTGGCCTACGGATAAAGTTGATCCTCGTTCATTTAATTCGGATTTATAAGTATTTTTTAACTCAGAAATAAACTTGTCAGCATGTACCTGTTTAGCTGCGTCCAGCATATTTTGTTCAGTAATATTTTTATCGCCTAAAGTAATATTAGTAGCAATATCACCAGAGAATAAAAATACATCTTGCAATACAACCCCAAAAATTTGTCTTAGTTCTTTTAAGTCAAATTCTTTAATGTCTACCCCATCAATAAAAATTTGTCCTTTTTGAATATCATAAAATCTCATTAGTAGGCTAGATATAGTTGTTTTACCAGCACCAGTATGACCAACAATTGCAATAGATTGGCCTGGCTCAATCTTAAAAGACAAATCTTTTAGAATCCAATTTTCATCTTGGTAAGCAAACCAAACATTGCGAAATTCAATAGCCCCTTTAATTTTTGTTGTTTTATAGGGTTTTTCAGGAGAAATAATAGTTATAGGTGTATCTAAAAGGCTAAAAATTCTTTCAGCAGAAGCCATTGCAGCTTGAAGAATATTATATTTTTCGCTTAAGTCCATTATAGGCTCATAAAAGCGTTGTGTGGCTTGAATAAAGAAAATCAATGCTCCTAAAGTTAATGTGCCTTCTAAGATTTGTAGCCCTCCATACCAAACAATAACTGCTGTACCTAAAGCACTTACCCAACCAATAGCTGGATAAAAAACTGCATAATAAAATATTGTTTCTATATTTACCTGACGATGCTCATCATTTATGGTCTTAAATTGCTCAAATTCTCTTTTTTCTCTATTAAATAGTTGTACTATAGCCATTCCCATAATATGTTCTTGTAAAAAAGAGTTAAGCAGAGCTATTTTTACCCTAACTTTTCTAAAACCAACAGAAGCATTTTTCCTAAACCAAGCTGTAACACCAATCATCATTGGTAAAACAAGTAAAATCGCTAAAGCCAGTTGCCAATTAACTAAAAATAGAAAGGTTAAAATTCCAACTAAAGTTAAAACATCACTAACTAGTGCAACAAAACCAGATGTCATTAACTCATTAAGTGAGCTAACATCCGTAGTTAAACGAGTAATTAAACGTCCAACAGGATTTTGATCATAAAATTGTAATGGGAGTTTTTGAAACTGTGTAAATATTTCTTTACGCATATCATACATAATATGCTGTCCCATTGTATTAAGAATAACTACCTGTAAATAAGATAAAATAAACCCTAGTATAACTACGAGGAGATAAAGCCCTGTAAAAAAGAGTAAAGCTTCTGAAATAGAAGGGTTCCAATCTAGCAATTTGAAAGATTGTTGTAGCAGACGGGAAATAAAATTTAACTGTGATTCTGCAATAGGTTTTAAGTAAAGATCTACTGCCATCATTGTTATATTTAACCCAATTAATTCAACAATAGAATTAAAAGTAATTAATGGAACAGCAATAGCAATATATTTGATGTAAGGGTGTACATAGCCTAAAAGCCTTTTTGTTAAAACCCCATCATAAAGTTTCCCTTTAACTTCTTCTTCGCTAGCCATTAAGTTGCTGCTAACTCCTCTTCTAGTAACTGTTTCTCATAAAGTTCTGCATAAGCACCACCACGAGTTAAAAGTTTTTCATGTGTGCCACGTTCAATAATTTCTCCATCAGAAAGTACAACTATTAAATCTGCCATTTTTACAGTAGAAATCCGATGGGAAACAATAATACTTGTTCGACCAGACATTACACCTTTTAAGTGTCCTAAGATACGCTCTTCTGTTTCAGTATCAACAGCAGAAAGAGAATCATCCAGAATTAAAATTTTAGGTTGACGAATCAAAGCACGAGCAATAGCAGTTCGCTGTTTTTGCCCGCCAGAAAGGGTAATTCCCCGCTCTCCTACCATTGTATTAAACTCTTCTGCAAAAGCTTTAATATCTGCTAAAAGCCCTGCTTGTTCAGCAACATTTTCAATTTCTTTAGGATCTGCTTTTTCTACTCCAAAAGCAATATTTCCTGCAATTGTGTCTCCAAAAAGAAAAGTGTCTTGTGGGACATAGCCTATTGCTTGCCTTAAAGTTGCTAGAGGTATATCTTGAATTGGATAACCATCAATAAAAAGTTGACTTTGAGCAGAGTCAAATAAACGTGGAATTAGATTAATTAAAGTAGACTTGCCAGAG
Source organism: Blastocatellia bacterium (assembly GCA_016713405.1). NCBI lineage: Bacteria > Pseudomonadati > Acidobacteriota > Blastocatellia > Blastocatellia bacterium. The sequence goes on along the minus strand of JADJPF010000027.1, from coordinate 270,337 downwards.
CCAGTATGACCAACAATTGCAATAGTTTGCCCTGCTTCAATTTTTAAGTTGATATTTTTTAGTACTGTCTTTTCACCATAGCTAAAAGTTAGGTTACGAAATTCTATTTCACCTTTTACTTCTTTAATTTGTTCTTTACCTTCATCTTTTATAGTAACTTCTGTATTTAAAATATTATTAATTCGTTTCATGCTAGCCATACCACGTTGGTAAAGACTAATAACATAACCTAAAGCAATCATCGGCCAAATTAATAAAGTTAAATACATATTAAACTCTACAAATCTGCCTAAACTAATAGTTTGATTAACAACTAAACTACCACCATACCAAAGCACAACTACTGGGCCAATTCCTACCAAAGCGCGAAGTACTGGCATAAACAATGCTTGTATTCTAATTAAACCCAGGTTTCTTATGACAAACTCTTTATTTAATTCTTGAAATTTTTCTATTTCATAATCTTCTCGCCTATAAGCACGAATTACCCGAACACCTGTTAAATTTTCCTGCGCTCGTGCAGTTATGGAAGCAAAATATTCTTGGATTTTCTCAAAACGATCATGTATTTGTGTAGAAAAATACTTAGTTACTAAAGAAACACTTAGTAAACTTCCTAGTACTAACAAAGTTAGTTTTAAGCTAATAGCAATCATTACAGGAATAGCAACAATGGTTACAACTACTGTATTAAGAAAATACATAATCGCTGGGCCAATTAACATTCTTACTTCGTTAATATCGCTAGTAGCCCTAGCCATTAAATCTCCAACCCGGTTTTGCTGGAAAAAACTATATTGTAATTGTTGTAATTTTTCGTAATAGTCATTCCGTAAATCGTTTTCAATATCACGAGACATTACAACTAAAATCCAGCGTTGACTAAATAGAAAAATCCCTTTTAGAGTAGCAACACCTAAAACCAGGAGTCCATAAGTAAAAAGTTTTTTTTGGGTTAATTGAATTTGTAGGTCATCAATTGCAAAACGTATAACTATTAGACAGCCTACAGTTAACTTGCCCCAATAACGTCGATAATAAATAAGGATTCGCTCAAAGTTTGTCATAGAATAAAGTCAATTTACTCGCTTTGCTTATTTTTTGCAACATCACAAAGCTTATTGCTACAGTAGTTTTTAGGGATATCTAAAAAAGGATTTTTAAGTGCTAGAAAATTTATAGCTGATATCGGTCTAAATCTTGTAGTTGAATAAGATAACTACGATTTGTTGGTTCCAAACTAGTTAATTGTTTTAAGGCCGTTTTAGCATCTTCCAAAAGCCCTTGTGAGCGTGCTTCTGTTGCTAAAGATTGAAGTAAGCGTTTTAGATTAACCTCATCATTAATTAATATATAAAAATCAACCAAGCGTTTTATAGTAGGTAGGTGATGAGAGTTTTGACTTAAACAACTTTCAAGTAAACTTGCTACTTGTTGGGATTTTTGCTCTGAAACTAATATTTGTAAACATTCATCAACAATTAACCCTACATAATCTAAATTTCCATCATATAAAAATCGTCGTCCAAGTTCTAGGAACTCACTAGCAAAATTTTTATCTAATCTAAATAAAGAAGAAAAAGTCTTATAAGCATTCTCTAATTCATTAGCTTTTAAGTAAGCATGTGCTAAAGCTCTTAGTAAATCAACATTAGTAGGTTCACTTTGGCAAGACGGAACTAACATTTCAATAGCTTTTTCATTATCACCTAGTTGTAAGTAAATATAACCAAGCATTGTAAATGCTAATTGATGAAAAGGTTTAACCGTTAATATTTCTTCATAAACTTCTGCTGTCTGCTTGTATTCATTTTGTGCATAAAGTGTTTCTGCTGCTGCAAGTAAACATTTTAGAGCTTGTGGTTTTTGTTTTTTTGTTAAATAAATAGTAGCTAAACGTCTTTGATTATTAGCATCGTTTGGCGAGAGACTAACAGCAAGTTCTAGTGCTTTAAGAACTCCTTCATTATCATTAATTTGACTAGCATTCTCAACAATCCTTTCACATTGTTGTAAAGCTATTTCCTTACAACCTTGTTCTGAACATATATTAGCTAGTTTTAAGCTAGAAGTTATATCCTTAGGGTTAAGTCTATGTACTCTTTGATACATCAACATAGCTTGAGGGATTAAACCTAATTCTAAGCAACGTTCTGCAATTTTTCCAAAATTATAACTAGCTTCTAAACGTTTATTAGCTGGCAAATAAAGTTCTGCTAATCTAGCCGCTATAGCTAAATTATCTGGTTCAGCTTCAGCAATTTTTTCAAATTCTGTGATGGCAGCATTAAAATTACGTTGCTCAATATATTTGCTAACTTGTTGTGCTAGTTGGATACGGGTTTTATTAGAACTTCGATTAGTTTTTATCCACTCAGTAAGCTTATTAAAAATACCTCCTTGTGGTGTCAAGGCAAGTTTAGGAGCTTCTGACGTTTGAGCTTGTTTAGAAATTTCCGAGTACCAATATTTTAATAATTTTTCCTGGTCTATTCCTCGAATTTCATCATAAAATATGACTATAGGGCCCGATAGATAAACTATCATCTGAAGTTGTAGAAAGTAGTTCTATCGTTTCTACTAACATTACTAATGGATGAAGACTTAGTAAAATATTACTACGACGAGATTTTAAGGCTATTCGGCCAAAAGGACAGCCGGGAAATCGTCTATTTGACATAGCTTGACTAATAGCATATGCCCCCATCAGTATTTCAGCCGTTGCCAAACTAGCTGTTGAAGGTTGTGCTATTGCCTCAATTTCATCCATAGGATCATGAAAATAAAGTGAAGGTAAATTTGCTAGAAAAATAGCTTGCCCATAAAGCCCTTTTAATAAAGGCAAATAGCTTTGAAAATCTGCCTCTGCTTCAAATTCATTAGCTTTAACTTCCCCTCTATAAGGATATTCCTTAGCAAATTCTAAGAGTGCCATTATCAGCCCACTAGTATCATTTCGTAATTGTGCATTAGGGTTAAATTCAGAATAAAACAGTAGGTATAGTTCTGGTTCAAATATAGTTTCTTGGCTATGATTAAATAAAAATAAATTATCTATTAGTAACTTAAATATAGAGCTTGCTTTTAGGTTAAGTATTTGCTCAAGATTTGCACTAGAAAATTGAGGTGTAACTAAGCGTGTACGGTAACTATCTTGTATTGTGATACATAAACAATATTTCAATAATGCTTCAAATGCACCTGTTAGTGATCTTGCTTTAGCAAAAGAATCTTCCTCCATTAACACTCTTTGATATTTTAGTGCTAATGGTATAGGGTATTCACTTAATATTTTTTCGTCTATTGGTTCTAAGCTTGGCATATTAGTAAAAGCTAGAAAAATGATTAAGCAAATTATCTCCTCGCCCTAATCTTTGTGCTGACATTAAAGAATTAGTCAGAAAGTTTTTAGCAATCTCTATAGATTTTATCAAATCATTTCCACAAGCTAAGGCTGCACTTATAGCGGAAGAAAGGGCGCAACCTGTTCCATGTGCAGTTTGTTTTATACGTGGAGAAGAAAAAATCTTGTAATCCTTGCCATTATAAAACAAATCTATTGGATCTCCTGATAGATGTCCCCCTTTAATTAAAACTGCTGTTTTACTGATTAAATTTAGTTTTGCTGCGGCTTGTTTCATATCTTCTAAATCTAAAATCGTTTCATTAAGCAATATAGCAGTTTCCATTAAATTAGGGGTAATCAAAGTAGCTAATGGGAATAACTTATTTATAACTAGCTCTTTAGCTGTTTCTTCAAGTAAAGGATACCCGCTAGTTGAATAAATCAAAGGGTCTATTATGACAAATTTTGTTTTTTGGGAAACTAAAAAATCTATTACTGCTAATACAATTTCATTGTCACCTAACATGCCTATTTTTACTACATCAAACGCAATATCTTCAGATAAAGCATTAAGTTGTTTTGTAACCAAATCAGCACTTAAAACCATAGAACTATGTACTTTTGCTGTATCTTGAACAGTAATTGCAGTTGTGACAGCTAAGCCATAACAATTAAAAGCAGCAAAAGTTTTTATATCAGCAGTGACCCCTGCACCAGATGTTGGATCAAAACCAGCAATAGATAGTACTACAGGTTGCTTTTTACCTTTTAAGCTCATTTACTAATTTGGGTAAATCTGAAGTTTCTAAAAATAACCTAATAGCAGCTAAACCTGCCACTTTAGAATCTAATACCTCTTTGGCATTTGATTGATTTATTCCGCCAAGCGCAATTATAGGGCATTTTACAGACTTTACTGCTTGTTCTAAAGCGGCTAAACCTAGAGCCGGGCCATAAATAGTTTTAGAAGGAGTATCAAATATTGGGCTAAATAAAACATAGTCTGCCCCTTCTTTAGCTGCTAGTTGAGCTTCTTTAATGCTATGTACAGCAACACTAATAATAAACTTTTTACCTACTAGTTTTCTTACTTTATTAATAGGAAAAGAATTGCTTGGAAGGTGAATTCCATCTGCTTCATAACTTAAAGCTATATCTAAGCGATCGTTTACCAAAACTTTAGCATTAGTATTTTTTGTTTCTTTGGTTAATTTAGCAACAAAATTAGAAAGTTTATCTGCTGGAATATCTTTTTCTCTAACTTGAATAATATCTATTCCTGCTTGTGCAGCAGTTTGACAGAAATTTAGTAGTTGGGAAAGTGTTGTGTCTAAATCAAAAAGTTGATGATTAAGAAGTGTAGAAAGTAATTGTTTACGATCAGTTATCAGACATAGTTTGATGTTGGGGAGATTCATCTTCTTTTTTTTCTATTTGAGAAAGTGTAGCCACTGTTTTGTGAAAATTTTTTATTTCCCAAACACAAAACACCAAATTAACAACACCTAAAGCAGAGACTGCACCACGAACATAACCACTTTGAACAATACCAACTAATTTTTGCCAATGTAAAAAAGAAGTGATGTATTCCAGGAAAAAATTATCTACCCAAAACCCTGACCAAGGTGCAATAAGTAGTACAATACCTATCTCAAAACAGATTGCAATATAAAAAATAACAGTTACTTTTGCTGACACAAGCCCCCAACATAGCTAATAAACTACTAAAAGCTTATTAGGTAAGCAACGATTTATTGTTCTTCGCGCATTTTTTCTTGTAATTCACGAATTTTAGTACCAACATCCCTATAGTTTATATCTAAGGCATAAACTTCTTGTAAATATTCTAATGACTTATCATTCTCACCTAAATGCTCATAAGCTTCTGCTAAATCAAAACGCATTGCTTGATATTCTTCTTCTGAACGTGCTGGAGCCTCTAGTCCTCTTTTATACCAAACAGCAGAAGGGCGTGCCATATTGTTTCTTAAGAAACAATATCCTAGCATATTACAACAGTTAAAATAATTTCCATCCCCACTAGTTGGAGAAGTAGCCTTAAAAGCTAATTGGAACTGCTCTATTGCATCATCAAAGAGTTCCATATCTTTATAAGCTAAGCCTAAATTATAATGAGTTTCATAATCTGGTTTATCAGCAGTTTCAAATTCATTAACAAAATCTTTAAATATAGAACCTAAGTCTGATTGATCAGAGATAGCAGAGGATGAGGTCGAAGAAGTTGATTTATCAACAGCAGATTTATTATTAGCTGCGGCTATTGGCATCATATCGCTAGTAGGCATATCATCTAGCTCTGCTTCAACATTAGAAATCAAATCATCAAATAGCGATCCTCCTTGAGGAGGCATAGCTGTTTGAGCGCGAGCAGATAAAGCATCTGGAATAGGTGCTGGTGTTGGTGGAGGTGGAGCAGTTCTTTGTATTGCTGGAGGTTGTGAAGAGGTATTTGATATACCTCCAAAAAGCTCAAATCCTGCACCTTCTTTTGGTTTTGATTCAAGGATTGCTGAATTAGGTAATTCCTCTATTACTTCCAAATCTGAGCTAGTTTTTAATAAATTAGCAACTGGTGCTGATGCAGGTGTTTGGCGATTAATACCCATTTGGGCAAAGCGTCGTAAAATTTCAGGATGGTTAGGATGCTGCTTTTCAAGGTCTTCTAATGTACTCCGGGCTATTTCCATATAACCTTGAGCAATATAAAAATCTACACCTTCTAATTCATCTTTAAGAATTTTGTCTTTAGCAATTTTACCTGTATTAGTATCCTCAATATTGATTTCAAAATTAGCATTAGGTAACGCAGGGGTTTCGCCTTTTGAACCTAGTGGAACAGCCGCCACACTTGATGATGATTGTGAACTAACTGAAAAAATATCTGCAATTGATGAAGGAGGTTGTGCAGATGACTTAGAGGGAAACTGAGACGCTGCTGCGTGATTAAATAAGTCTGGCATTCCTCCTTGTGGTGATGATTGTGGTGTTTGGTTAAAGAAATCAAATCCGCCCATAGGAGTTGTTGGAGCAGGTGTTGAGGCAGATGGGCCGGGTGGTTGGTTAAATAGATCTGGCAACCCATAGGACAAAGAAGAATTTGAAGTTGCGTTTGATGATGGAGTAGCAGGTTTACTAAATAAATCAAATCCGCTAGGAGTAGAAGCTTGTGGTTGATAGGTTGTACTTTGAGGCTTAGCAGCTACATTAAATGGATCGGATTTTGGTTGGGCAAATGATGGTTGCTCAAAATTAAAATCTCCGTCCAAACTAGCATTTAAGTCTATTTCAATTCCATCAGAAGCTGTTTTTGCAAAATTTTGCCCATTATTTTTAGCTGTTTTATTTAAAGCAGGATTAAGATCATATGCTTCTGACACTAGGTCAGAAGCAAGGGCCCTATCCCCTTTTGCTTCATAAAGCTTAGCCAACTCTAAGCATTGATTAGCGGCTTTTTCTTCCAATCCCCCATCTATATAAAGCTGTTTAATTTTTAATCTTGATTCAATATGATTAGGATACTGATTAATTAGGTCTTCTAATATCTGTGCAGCACTATCAGCATAACCTCTACTAGCAAACATTTCTGCTTCTCGTAGTTGTCTTTCAATTATTTGGCTATCTGTCTGTGGTTGTTTATTAGCTGAAAGTGGTGTAGTTGCAGCAATTGCTGGTTCAAAACTTGTAGGTATAGAATAAGCAGGTTTACTTGGTTCAACTGCTGCGCCTAAGCTAGCTAAACGTTGTTTATAGGAAGGTTCATCTGGTTCAATTTCAACTAGTTGTCTTAAGGACTTAATAGCTTCATCTTTTTGTCCTTTACGTAGTGCTACATCTACAATTAGATTAAGTGTTGAAGCTAGGTTATGATCTTCTCTAATACGTGTATAAATATCTGTTAGCCGTTTTAATGCCAACATATTGTTAGCATCATACTCTAGGATATTTTTTAATAAAGTAACACCCTTTTCTTCTTGACGACGAGCAATAAGAAGATCCATACAGCGATCAATTGCTCCGATAGTGCGATCAAATTTGCCTACTTCTAAATAAGCTCGTCCAACTTGTATTAAGTAATCATAGCGAGATTTATCTAATTCAAGTAAATGGCTAAAGGTAGCTTCTGCTTCTTCTAGTAATTTAGCACTAATATATGTACGGCCTAAGATTACTAGAATATCTACATCATTAGGGTTACGTTCAAGAGCAGCAGACAACATATTTACAGCACTATGAATATCATTTTGTTGAATATACACATCTGCCAAAGATTTTAAGGACGCTTTTCCAGAAGGATTTATTGAAATAGCCTTAGTTAAAGCAGAGATAGCATCAGGTAGTTTCCCTTTTTTAGCAAACTCTTGACCAGCATATAAATAAGCATCATGTGCTTGATCATTAAGTCCTTCTAAATGGTAGTTTTCTGCTAGCTTAAGTCTAACAGCCGTATTTTCTGGATCTAAATCAGCGATTTTTTGTAGTACCTCTAAGGCTCTTTTGGCTTGTCCGTTACGTTTATAGGCATCAGCAACAATTAAATACTGCTGACGAGCATCAACAATTAACCCTTGTTTTGCATAAAGATCGGCTAACTTTAAGGACGTTTCAAAGTTGGATGGTTCTAACTTACTGATTTTCTTATACATAGCAATGGCTTTTAGGGTAAAGCCATTTTCACGATAATTTTCTGCAATACGAGAAAAATTTTGAATTGCTTCTTCTGTTCGGCCAGCACGAACACAAAGATCCCCTAAGGTGTTAATCATAGTAAGATCATTAGGGTCGGCATCGACAATCTTTCTATATTCGTCTATTGCAGCAACGATTTTTCCTTGCTGGACATATTTCTCAGCCGATTTTAATACCTTTGCTTTATTGAATGACATACTCCGGCCGCTCCGCAGTGAAGACTAGTTTTTGAGTTGACTGTTTTATTAAGGGTTTAAGGCTAAAAACTAACATACAGATTGCTCTATTGTCAACCGCTTTGTCTAAAACGCTAGAAAGCCAAAAGTGTAGCATTTAGCCATCTTTAGGGTTATTTTACTATCAACTAACAATTAATGGTAAAGTAGGTTGTAAGTCTAATGTTTCTACTCCCCGAAAACTACGACGATGAATATCACACGGGCCATATTTACGTAAGCTATCTAAGTGTAAGACAGTTGCATATCCTACATGCTTTTCAAATCCATAATTAGGCCAATAGAGTGCATAATTATACATTAGTTTATCTCTAGCAACTTTAGCAACAATTGATGCAGCAGCAATTGAAACAGATAAACTATCACCTTTGATAATAGCTTGTTGTTTTATTTTGAGTTTTGATAATGCAAATCCATCTATTAAAAGATAGTTAGGGGGCAATTTTAAGTTTGTTATGGCCTTGGTCATTGCTTTTAAGCTAGCTTGATGGATATTAATTTTGTCTATTTCTTCTGGAGAAACTTCAGCAATTGAAACAGCTAGGGCTGATGCTTTAATTTCTACTGCTAATTTTTCTCTTTGTTTTTGACTCAAACGTTTAGAATCATTTAACCCTTTAGGTATATTATTTAGATCTAAAATCACTGCCGCGGCAAGGACTGGCCCCGCTAATGCACCTCGGCCAACTTCATCAACTCCAGCAATCAAATTAAAACCATCAATTAATAATTTTTGTTCTATTTTATCTGTACAAGTATTTACCATATTAGGCTTTAAGCTATTTATCTAAATTTTTATGTTGCCAACAATAACCAGGTTTTTTTATTCTACGTTGGCATTTTTTGCCTTTACGGGTTTTAGCACCACATAGTCGTTCTTCTTCAACAACAAGTTTACTTGCTAAAGGTTTACTATCTACAAAAGGCATAGGAGTAGGTGAAACCCTAGCAGTTATATCTAGTGACCTATTGGACATACAAATATTTATTAGTATTATTGGAAAAATAATATTAACCAAAAAAATTAATAAAATTTTTTTTAGTAGAAAGCTTTTTTCCAATTTTTTAATACATTTACTACAAAAATAGCTATAAAAAAATATTTTTTGCCAGAAATATTTTTTTATTAGTTTTTCTCCACAATCACAACAAAAATTACTTTTATATAGCTTAAACATAATAATCTCCATTTATTGATAAGTTAATTATTTTTTAGCAATAGACGGAAAATTTTGTTTAAAGCGAAAATAAAAAAGCCGAGGTTTCAAACCTCGGCTAAATAAGATTTCTGTAGTATAGACTAAGTTATTGAGCAACTACACTAGCAGGAGAAGAAGAAATTCCATTTGGATTTCGGACAGTAATAGTAATTGATGAACCTGGACGTGCTAAATCACTAATACGTTGTCCTGAAGATCCAACAACATTTCTTCCCACTCTAAATCTATTACCATTGTTGGTAAGACTTAATGGGAAGGTGCTATTACCTATAACAAGTACTGCCCCTGGTTGAATGTTAGAATTAGTAGAGAAACAAGTAAATCTACCATTAGCAATTGTTGGGTTAAAGAGAACTGGTGGTTGACCAATTGTAAAGTTAGCTGAACTATTACCCATACCAACATTGTTATTAGTATCTCTAACTAATACTTGAACTCTAGCGGCTGTTGTTTCTATGCCATTTGGAGCAATGGCATTAAAGTTATTTTGACCACTTTGTGCTATTCCACTACCAATAGTAGTATCAAAACTACCACCACCATTAGTAGAAAGTCTAATTTCAAAGTTAGCTACTGCAATATTATCTGTAGCACTAAAACTAACCATAAATGATTGTCCTGCGGCAACAGCTAAACCTGCAGAAGGTGAAAGAACTTGTACTATAGGAGCAACATTATCTGTACCACTTCCAGTAAGCGGGACGCTTAAAGTTGGTTTTTGAGTATCATTAGTAGACATAACTAATGTGGCATTCTTAGGCCCTGGGCTAGAAGGTGTAAAGCCAACTGTAATTGTTCCTATTGTGTTTGCTCCTATTGTTACAGGAGCAACTGTGATAACAGAAAATCCATTACCACCAGAAATAGACATAGAGCTAATAGTAAGAGGTGCAGTACCATTATTACTAATAGTTACGGCTTGTTGTGGAGCAGCTTGACCGGTTGGTACTAAACCAAAATCAACACTTGTTGTAACAAGGTTAGCTGATGGAGCAATACCATTACCTAATAATGTAATAGTTTGTGTTGGGACATTAGAAGCAACAGCTACTAAACCATTAGCAGCACCTGGTTGACCAGGAGTAAAGGAAACTTGGAAAGTAGTTGATTCATTTGGCCCTAGGCTTAAACGTGCTGGAGCAGTTACAGAAAACCCTTGATTTGCACCAGCTTGGACAACTGGATTGCTTAAAGTTAATGTAGCATTACCACCGTTTGCTAAAGTAATTGATTGTGTTGCTGTAGTATTAACAGGAACATCTCCAAAGTTAACGTTATTAGGTTGTATTCTTAAAACAGGTGCTGGAGGATTAACTGCATTACCAGTTAATGGAACACTTACAGGAGTATTAGAAGCACCAACGCTGGAAACTAATAATGTACCTGTTTGAGGCCCTGTAGGTGTAGCTATACCTGGAGTAAACGATAAAGTAATCACATTACCTTGTACACCAACAATGTTAAATGCAGCACCACTTGTAGCAGCAAGAGCAGCAGTAAAGGTAAAGGTAGTATTTGGAGGTTGGCAACCACTATTAGTAACAGTAACTGTCATATTTACACTGCTACCAATATTAACCGTACCAAAATCTACTGAGGCTGGAGTAACAGCAATAGTAGACTGACATCCATTACCTGTTATATTGATTGATGTTGTCCCTGTACAGCTATTTGAAATATTTAACGTTATACTCTGGTTAGTATTATCCGTTGGTGTAAATGACACTGTAAAGGTTTGCGTTTGGCTAGCTCCTAAAGTAAATGGAAGGCTAGGTAAACCACTTAAAGCAAATCTAGCATTATTTGCTGAGAAAGCTATATTAGTAAAGGTAATTAATGAGTTTGAAGTATTTGTTAAAGTTACTGTTTGATTACTTGTAGTGTTAACAGGAACATTAGCAAAAGTTATTGGGCTAGGTGTTGCAGTAAATGAACATTGACCAACACCACTAACAAATTGAGGCGTTACACCAATAGAGAAAGGAGAAGTGCTTCCATCACCTGTTGTAATTGTAGCAGTTAAAAATACTGTTGGCGTTTGTACAGGTGTTAAGAATGGAGCAGGAATAATTAAACTTGCTGACCAATCAACAGCATTGTTATTTACTGGATTTGGTTGGAAGGAAATTACACCATTTAAGAATAATTGCCCCTCTGCAAACTGATCTAATGGATTACCTAAAGGAGCATTAAACTCTGCACCTCGTTTGCTTACAAATACTTCAATTACAGCATTGTTAATATTACCTGGTACACCATTATCTAAGAAATTTGCTGTACCTTTAATTGTTGTTTGACCAGTGCTGGTAATAGTTATAGCAGAATCTATTTTAATTAAAGAACTTAGCGCATTTGGAGAGGTAGGAGCAATAATTTGCGCATTATTCATATTTTCATTACCAGCCAACCCAAAAATATTTGGTGTAGTTGGGGGTACATCTGGAGGATTCAAGAAAATATTGTTTTGGGTAAATGTATTAAAATTACCTGGTACACCAGTAGTGCTAGTAAGATAAGTAATACCACTAGTTGGTGCAAAAGGAGGTGTAGTAGCAGGATTAGGTTGTAGTGGTGATGCTGTATCATTGTTAAAAGCAATGTTATTGTTAGCAATAACATTAGCAAAAGCAGCAAAACCAACAAAAATACCACCACCTTTATTACTACGTGGTGCTGGCATTGCTGGAGTGACCGGATCAAACGGCGCACCAGTGCCTAAGTTATTACCTCCAATATCATTAAATTGAATGACATTGTTATTTGGGTTTGGAATCCCTGCAACACCTACAGTACCTATGTTACCTAATATAATACCAGGGCCACCATTACCAGAAATTTGGTTAAAGTTAGCACGTTGTGTACCACCAATAGTATTCCCATTAGCAGCACCAGTAAATGAAATACCTGCACCAAAATTAGGTATTTGAACTGAACCTGTAGAATTAACACCGATTCTGTTAATAGCAACAGTATTAAATTGTGCTTGTGTATCTCCACTGCTTAAAGAAATACCATTACCAAGACCTATAGGAGTAATACCCATAACACCATTACCTGAAACTAGGTTTTGGGTGACAGTGTTAAATTTAGCATTTCCTACTGTTGATAGACCAATACCATCTAAAACATTAGGTCTAGCCATTTGACCGCTAGGATCTATACCAATATTACAATTTTGAATAGTTACACTGCTTGTAATATTATCTCTAACATTAATTCCATAGCCTAAATTACCACCAATAGTACAATTAGTAATTCTGTTACCAGTAGCACCTGATTGGATACGCATACCATCTAAACTATTAGCAATACTTAAGATAGTACCAGGAACTAAAGTAGTACCAACTCGGTTAATACCAATTCGGTTATTATTAAAAGTATTATTTTGTGGAATAGGAACTTGTATAGAAATACCATTGACCAAAATACCATTTTGTGCAGCAGTACCTATAAAGTTATTTGACACAGTGCTGTTAGAAGAGCCACTTAAGACTATGCCATTACCATTAATTGGGCCAGGGGTAATAGTATCACAATCTAACCCTATGTTATTTGTATTAATCATATTACCGTTACTATTAGAAACAATACCATTGTTTGGAGTATTGATAATAGATAAACCTCTAATAGTACAGTTAGGAGCAGATGAAGTGATAACAAAACCGCCACCACTTAAAACAACTCTTGGGCCTAAAGTGTTATTAACACCACTTGCTGTAGTTGTATTAACTACAGTGCCATCAATCATAGTACTAGGAGCTAGAATTGGTGGTAAGTCGCCTGTTAAAGCAATAAACCAATACATTTGGCCGTTGGCTTGTGGCCCGCAGAAAGAACGAGTATCAGACTCAACGTTTACATTAGTTGGGCCTGAAGTGCTAGATAAAGTTTGGAAACCAGCACCTTGATTTATAGTTCCATTAACTAAAAAGTCATTATTTAAGGCTGTAATAGCTTCACGTAAGCTTATACCTGTACCGCCGCCTCTTGCACCAAGTGGGCCAAGTAAAGCATTTAATTGTGCAGAGGTACAGCTTGGACAATCATTTTCATCAAATAATGTGGATACTTGAAGAGTAATTACATTAGGTTGAATAGCTAAAACGTTGTAGCCGTCTTGTTTAGCAATAGCAATACCATCTCGGCCATATGCATTCTAAAATTACCACTAGTTATTAATGCTGCACCGCCGTCAACATCCATTGCTAAAGGAGCAGAAAAGTTACGACCTTTTTCATTTAAGAGTACAGAAACTTGGCTACTATCTTGGCTAATAACAGCTAAATCGGCTAAATCATCCCCATTAAAAGTACCAGAAACTAGCCCTTTGACTCCTTGACCAGCAGCAAAGCTTTTTGGTTTAGCAAAACCTTTTTCTAAACGATTGTTCCAAACCATTACCCTATCAGGAGTAGAAATTGCAAGGTCTGGGAAATGATCACCGTTTAGGTCTGTAGTTAACATACCTGTAACAGTATTACTATTTTCCAAACGACGTTCCCGACCAAAGTTACCTTTTCCATCACCATAAGTAATAGAAACACCTGAATTGCTAGCAATAGCTAAATCCAAGAAATAGTCATTATTAAAATCAGCTATTTTAACATCAGCTAAACGACCTAAATCTTTTGGAGTAATAACTTTAGCTTCAGCTTTTTCTAAATCTCCATTACCACGAAAATAACGAAGGTTACTATTAGCTTCATCTAATAAAATAACATCATCAATACCATCATGGTCAATGTCTGCAACAGCTAAAGCAGAAAGACTGCCACCTACATTAACAACTGGCCCTGTGGTAAAGGCTCCTTGTCCATTGCCATAGAGCAGCGAAAAAGTCCCTGCTTCGGCATTGGCAGTAATAACATCTTGGAAACCATCTAGGTTAAAATCGCCAAATGCCATTGCTTTTGGTAAATCGTTACCCATTGGAAAGCTAGTGGCTAAAGAATCTAAACCATTAGAATTGCCTAAGCGTACACGTAATTCATTTCCTCTATTAGTAGAATAGGTAGAAAGTAAATCTGGTGTACCATCATTATTAATATCAAACCTTGCTAATGTAAGTGCTTGACCAAGACTTTCTGGACTAGCGTTTAAGGCTTCTGGTAGGTCTGCTGCATCTTCAAATTGAAGATCTTTATGTCTACCACTTACATGCAAAGTAATCCTAGCCGGGCTAGTTTTTGAAGCATCTGCTGATGCGCCCGCCGCACTAACCTTTCCTTTGTTGGGCGTCAGGAGCAAAAAAGATACTCCGACAAAAAAGCAGGCTAGGGTTAATGCAATAACCCAAAATTTTCGCTTGCTCCTCATTTATTCTCCTCCTCGTTTTATAGTAACTGCGCTTTATTACTACAGTTACCAAAACAAAATTTAACTAATTTAACTTCTTGATAAATTTACAACTTTTTACAACTTTTTGCCTGCATACTGCTAAGTTACAAGTTTATGAAAATGCTGCTGCAAATGTCAAATTTAACCCTCTTACTATCTTTGGAAAGTAGTGGGTAGTGACGCTATCCCATTGGGATTAGTAACAATTAACATTACTGGTACACCTTGAGGAATGGCTTGTGTTAAGGTGATCCTGCCTGGAGTACTAGAAGTCCTCTTTTAACTACAAATCTTGTACCTGTATTGTTAAGCGTAGTAGCAAAAGTTTCTCGGCTACTTCCATTAACTATAGTTAATGTAGCACCAGTAGCAATATTTGAATTAGAAACTAGGAAAGTCAATTTTCCTTGCTTAAATGTTGGCCCAAGTAATATTGGTCTTATTCCAACTGCAAAATTGTTGTCTGAGGCATCCATTCCAATATTTCCTACCCCATCACGAGCAAGAACTTGAACTCTAGCAAGCCCTGTATTTAAGCCCATTGGAACACTCCAAACAAAACTATTAGCTGTACCAGATAAACCTGTAGTAATTACTAAATTAAAAGTACTTCCTCCATCTGTTGAAAGGAAAATATCATGTGAAATTACTGCTACATCATCCATTGAAGTCCATTGAATATTGAATGTATCACCTGCGGTAGCTAATTCTCCCCCGTTAGGACTAGTTACTCTTACAACTGGTGCTGCTTGATCTGCAATCATAAAGCTAGCACTAACGCTGTTATTAGCTTCATTAGTTTCTGTAATTAGATTTTGTGGGTCAGCAATCGCCCCAATAAATACTTGTCCTGGGTTAACATTATCTGGAATAGAGAAACTAGCACTTAAAGTAAGTGTATCACCTGCATTAGTTGGATTGCTGGTAAGGGATGTTAATAGTGGATCTGTAGCGGTAATGGTTGGATCTGTAGAAAATCTAATTTCTACTGCTACTCCTTGAGTTGGTAAACTTCCCCGATTAGCTAATTGTAAATTAGCCATTACCATAGTACCTGCTCCACCTCGATTAGGAGTTAAAGTTAAGTTTGTTAAACTAATATCTACCAAACCACCAACAGAAATTGTTCCTGTAGCAGTGTTGTTCATTTCATTTGATTCTATAACTGTGTTTCGAGCATCAACAATCACACCTACAGTAAAGCTTCCTGGCAAAGTAGCATTTGGTATAGTCGTATCAATAGAAAATCTACTTACATCACCAGGTCTAAGCATTGCTACCTGTTCCATTCTAAGTAAGCTATCATCTGCATTACCAAAAATAGGATCTGAAGATAATCTAATTTCTGTAACATTTGCCGCAGCATTATCACTACCTTGATTAGATATAGTAAATTCCACTCTTAAGCTATTTCCAGGATTAGCACTAGTGGGTGTAACTCTAAAACCACTAATTACTAAATCTGGCATAGAGTTAACAGTTATCATAGTGTTAGCTGTATTATTAGTTTCGTCCGATTCTGTTACAGCCACACCAGCATCAGCAATTATTCCAATAAAAAATTGTCCTGACATTAAGGTCATTGGAATAGTTACCATTTGTGTAAATGGTTGTGTAGCTTGTGGGCTAAGAACAGGTGCTGTTACAGAGGCTAAAACTGTATCTTGAGCATTTATAGTGTTATCTGTGGATAAAACTATATCTTGGCGAGTAGTACCAGCAGTTGCAGATCCTTGATTAGCTAAAGTAAATGCCACTTGAACCATACCACCAGCATTAACCGTTGTAGGGGTAACTACTAGCATTCTAACTACTAAATCTGGCTGACCTCCACCTAATTGAAAAACAGCAGAAAATTCTGAAGTATTACCCATAGAATCTATTGTAGTTGCACTTACTACAATGTTTGGGCTAGAAGTAAAAGTAGCTGTAAACATTCCTTGTGCATTAGGAGTAGGTGAAGCAACAAAGGTTTGACCCTCTCCAAAACCTGTAGGGTCGCTACCTGGAACAGGTAAAGCATTAGTAAATATTTCTACTCTAGCAGTCATAGGATTAGCAACATCAACTGTACCTGTAACAATAATTGAATTTCCATTATTAACAACGGACGTAATTTGTGGAAAATTTATTAATGTGTTAGGGCCATTATCTACATCATTATCGTCATTTGCTGTTGGCCCGTTATTACCCAAATCTATACCTAAACCAACATTACTAAAAATAGAGTTACGAGTAATAGTATTTCTATTTACTCCATTTCCAGTTATCGTTTGTCCAACAGTAACACCATTACGAGAATTAAAAGCAACAACATTAGCTGGGCCTACAGTATTAATGCTTGCGTTATCAGCAAACATTACACCTGATAACGCATTCCCCCGAGCAGCATTATTACTAAGCACCCCAATAAAATTTCCTGCAACAGTGTTATTGTTTGTACCACTACCCAAAAAATTTATTCCATTACCTAGATTACCACCAATAATGTTAGCTGTGTCTGAAGTGTTCATGCCAATCATATTAGCTTTAGCACCTCCAGCAACCATAATCCCATCACCTAAATTAGGCAGTTGATTACGGCTAGTATTAGAATCTAACCCTATAATATTTCCTGCAACCAAGTTATTATCTGAACCTATTCCATTAATTATAATACCTGTAGCAATATTACCGGAAATAATATTACCTGTAGCTAAAGTTCCTCCAATTATACTTCCATTTGAAGCAGCTAAAATGCTGATACCATTTAGATTACCTGCTGCAATGGCTCCTGTTTCATCTGTTCCAATAAAACAATTATTGACTGTAGTAGAACGACTAGCAGCAATAACAGAAATTCCACTGCCTCCAAAAAAATTACGAATATTTATAGATTTTACTGTACAAGAGCTAGCACCTATTCTTAAACCATCTGTCATACTAGGTGCCAAACTACCATCCAGAACTATTTCCGGGCCTGATGGATTAGTATTTTCCACAGCAGTTTGTGTTGTGCCATCAATACTAGTTGTGGCTTGCGTAATTGTTGGGAGTGCTGTATTTACCCTAATAACAAAAACTGTTCCATTAAAGCCTGGGTCTGTTTTTGGAATGTTAAATTGTATCATTGTGCCAGCAGTTTGATTGGCAATTGCAATTGCTGCTCTAAGTGAACCTTCTCCACTATCTGCCGTGTTTGTCACTTGTACAGGAGCTAAAGGTATTATTTGTGTTTCACTAAATGTTTTTTGATTTGCCGTAACTGTTGTGTAACTAGAGTTTAAGAAAGCTAACGAAATAGCTAACGAAAAAATAGCTATTAAAATAAATAACTTGGTCTTCATTGTTTTCACTCCTAAAAGTTTTTAAGTTACCCAAAGCAAATACCAAGTTGGCTACTTTGTAGTCAGTTTTATTGTTAAATCTTATTTTAGCCAGATATTTTATTATAAGGTTAGGGACTTTAGACGTAAGAAAGCATTTTCCGTGCCAATATAAGAAAGGAAAAAAGTAGATACAGTATATAGAGCCAACTATTTAATTTTCAATAAAATAAACTTAGTTGATACTTTTTATTGCTAAAAGTTTTATTGCTTAAATTTAAGAGAATTTGTCTACTTTATATACAAACAAATGTATACATTCTAACATAATAAAATTTAATGCTATTGTTTATCTTTAACTTTTAAGAAACATTAAAAGCCTAGTTGACACCTTTAGCGAGCGAAAGTTATATTCATTTTTTAGAAATATTTCAAGCGAAAATTTCAGAAAAAGCATAAAGAAAATTTGTCTAGCAAAACTATAAATTTTTTAGTTTTACTAAACAAACTGAAAACACAAAGGTAAGTTTATGAAAAAGCTATTTTTAACGGTATTTTTAATGTTATTGTTTCTTAACACCTCTTTAGCACAAGAAATAAATGAAACAGAATTTTTTCCTTTATCAGAAGTAAAACCTGGCTTAAAAGGTGTGGGACGCACTATCTTTGCTGGAGATAAAACAGAAGAATTTGAAGTAGAAATACTAGGCAAATATCCAAGCATTGTTGCCCATCCTAGTCGCTCGGTCATCATTATGCGGCTTAAAAGCCCACAAACAGACCGTAGCGGCGTTTTTTCAGGTATGAGTGGAAGCCCAGTATTTATTAATGGAAAACTTCTTGGAGCAATTGCTTATAGTTTTCCGCTCTCAAAAGAGCCTATTGGAGCAATTACCCCTATTCAAGATATGTTATCTGTTTTTTCAAATGCTGAACAAAGCGTTGAAGAACGTTATGATGCTGGCATGTCATTTCAAGAGCTTGTAGCAGCAAGCGTAAATCCCAATTTTAATATCAATAACAACTTTAATACTGCAAATAGCTTTAGTTTTACTCAACCTAAAATGGCTTTAACTCCTCTTCCAATAGATACCCAAGCTATTTTATCCGTCCCAGCTTTAACCCCATTTTTAGGGCAAAATTTGATGCCAATTGCTACACCTTTAGCCGTTAGTGGTATTGACCCAACAGCATTTCAATATTTCGCAAGAGGCGACTTAAGCGCGGCTGCTTTTGGTACAGTCACCTGGCGCGATAAAGATAAAATATATGCTTTTGGACATCCTTTTTTTGCTCCCGGCGGAATTGGTGGTAGCACATTACCTATGTCAGAATCTAGTGTAGTTACAATTGTTCCAAGCATTTCAAATTCTTTTAAGCTAGGTGTTAGCGAAAAACTAGTTGGTGCTATGGTTCAAGACCGCGCTACAGGAATTTATGGCCGATTAGGTGTTGAAGCTAAGTTAGTACCCTTAAAAGTAAATATCACCACTAGCCGAGGAAAAAAACAGACTTACAAAATGGAAATTGCCTCAGATCCTTTTCTAACACCTCTTTTGGTACAGTTTTCTACATTAAACTCTATTGTAGCCACTGAACGAAGTTTAGGGGATTTAACTATTAATTTAGAGGGAAAAATTAAACTAAAGGATCAACCACAAATTAGCTTTGGTAATAGTTTTTCTGCGGCTAGCTCTTATTTTTCAGCAATACTTTATGCTGGCTATCCAATTTCAACCCTTTATAGTAGTGGTTTTCCTGTAGATGTAGAAGAAATTGAAATAGATATTAAATCTAATGACCGTCGTGCTAGTGGGTCTTTGCTACGTGTTTCTCTTGATAAAACAGAAGTTAAAAGAGGAGAAAAAGTTTTAGTACAAGCTTTTGCTCGCAACCAAAAGGGAGAAACCTATATAGAAAAAATCCCTGTCACCATTCCAATGGATGCTCCTTTGGGCAAGTTAAATTTAACTATAGGTGATGGAACTGCAATGGCCGTTTTAGAACAACGCACTTTAATCAATGCTAACCCAAAAGATCTAGCCGCTTTAGTTAAGGCTATTAGCAATTTACCAAGAAACGACCGGCTATATGTTAAGCTTTATTATCCTGACACAGGCGCAATTATCAATAACCAAGCAATGCCTAGTCTTCCGCCTTCAATGATGGCTACTTTAGACTCTGATCGTTCAACTGGCGGCTATCTGGCTTTACCTGTTGCAAATGTTCTTACTCAAGAAGTTCCTCCAGCTAGTTTTCTAATTGGTGGTCAACAAACAATTACTATTAAAGTGGTGCAATAAAAGAAATATTAAACAATTAAAAATATTAAAACTCTTATGCTAAAAGCTTAAGCAGAAAGGAATTTATCTTGAAAACAATAAAAATAATAGGCTGTGTTTTAAGTTTATTATTAACAACTAACTTAGCCCTAGCTTTAGGAGGGGTAGCTTTTTGGGAAGTTGATAAACTAACAGATATTCAAAAAGGTGATCTACAAGGTGTCTCAATTTCTGATGATGGGTTAATAAGCCTTTCGCCTGCATTTAGCGAGATTTTTAACACCGAACAACCTTTTATTTTTGCAACTGCCACTGACATATCAGGAAATATTTATCTTGGTACAGGTCATGACGGACGAGTTTATAAAGTAGATAAAGGCGGCAAAGGCTCAGTCTTTTTTGATTCCTCAGAACTAGATATCACCGCCCTAACAACTGACAAACTTGGCAATCTTTACGTCGGTACTTCACCAGATGGAAAAGTCTATAGCATTAACCCTGATGGCAAGGTTAAAGAGTTTTTTGACCCTGAAGATAAATATATTTGGTCTCTTGCTTTTGATAAAAACGGGGATCTTTTTGTAGGTACAGGAGATAAAGGAGTTATTTACAAAGTAGACTCTCAAGGTAAAAATAGTGTTTTTGCTAAAACTAATGAAAAGCATATTATTTGTCTTACTCCTGATAGAGATGGTAACTTGCTAGCTGGAACTGATGGAAATGGTCTAGTTTTAAGATTTGCCCCTACTGGAAAAATGTTTGCTCTTTTTGATAGCCCTTTACAAGAAATTCATCAACTAGCACAAGCACCCGATGGAACTATTTATGCGTTAGCTATTAGCGGTCAAAACCCTGATAAATCCAGTACTGCTAGCACTACAACAAACAATGATACTGCTGGTGAAACTGTTACAGTCACAATTTCAGCCGCTACTGATGATGACATAATAGTAGCAGATAGCTCTAGCACAACTACTACCACAACAACTACTACTCAAAGCCGTAGCACTGATACAAGTGGCTCTAAAGCTGTTCTTTATCAAATTACTCCTGATGGTGGAAATGATGTAATTTGGACAACTAAAGATACTACAGCACTTAGTTTGGCTATAAAAAATGATGGTCAAGTTTTAGTAGGAACAACACAAAAAGGGCGAATTTATTCTATTGACCCAAAAACTAAAAAATCTACCTTGCTAGTCCAATCATCTGAAGAACAAACTAGCTCGCTTATCTCTAGTCAAAACAATATTTATGTAGCATCAAGTAATAGTGGTAAGTTATTTCGCTTAGGGTCAGATACAGCTAAAGAAGGTTTTTATACTTCTCCAATTCATGACACTAAGTTAACAGCTAGCTGGGGGCAAATCTCCTGGCGGAGTAATGGAAATGTAGAATTGCAAACTCGAAGCGGTAATACTACTATACCAGATAATACTTGGAGCGACTGGTCAAGTCCCTATCAAGGAACTGAAGGAAAACCAATTTCTAGCCCTGCGGCTAGATTTATTCAATGGAAAGCAAAACTTCTTCCTAATGGCTCATTAACAGGTGTAAAAGTCGCCTATTTACCAAGAAATGTTGCTCCTGAAGTTACTAAAATTAGTATTTTACCTGCCGGTGTAGCACTACAAGATATTCCTCAGCAACCAATAGACCCAGGCATTATTTCAGCAGGACTTGATCCAACTAGCTTTGGTCTGCCAATTAATATCCAACCTCGTAAAGTATTCCAAAAAGGGGCGCGGTCAATTCAATGGGAAGCTCAAGACCGTAATAGTGATAGCTTAACTTATTCTCTTTACTATAAAACTACTAATGAATCTGATTGGCATTTACTAGCAACTGACCTAAAAAATAATTACTACACATTAGATGCTGATTCCTTAGCTGATGGTAAATATAGCTTTCGTGTTTTAGCTAGTGATAGCCCAAGTAATTCTTCAGATCGAGCATTAAAAGGTGAGTTAATAAGCGACACAATTGACATAGACAATATTCCGCCTCAAGTCTCTGTCTCCCAACCTAAAATTAATGGTCGTCAAATAGAAGTTACTTTTTCTGTTACAGATAATTTAAGTATTTTGCGTCGTGCTGAATACAGTTTAGATGGAGGCAGTTGGCAAGTAATATTTCCTGAAGATGGAATAGCTGATTCACGTAAAGAAAATTTTGTAGTAAAAGTAGAGCTTTTCCAACCTGGCGAGCATATAATCACCTTACGTTGTTATGATGAAAGTGCTAACTCAGGAGGAAATAAAGTTTCTTTTAAGATTAAGTAGGAGTTAAGTTTAATGGTCAGTTTAGAAACAGCTTTTTTTCAATTATCAAAAGAAGCTGCTGCTTGTAGTCTATGTACTAGACTACAAGATCGGACTGCCGTATTAAGTGAGCTTAATGGGACACTACAACCAAAAGTAATGTTTATTGCTGAAGCACCTGGTCAACGTGGAGCAGATCGTACTAGGATTCCATTAGTAGGTGATATGTCGGGACGTAATTTTGATCTATTTCTTACAGCTACTAATTTAACTCGTCAGGATATATTTATTACTAATGCTGTAATGTGTAACC
Source organism: Blastocatellia bacterium (assembly GCA_016713405.1). NCBI lineage: Bacteria > Pseudomonadati > Acidobacteriota > Blastocatellia > Blastocatellia bacterium. The sequence continues at coordinate 247,330 of JADJPF010000027.1, read as the reverse complement.
CACGCAAAGGCGATTGTAATGTACGCCCTAGCAGTCAGGAAATTAAGAATTGCCAGCCGTTTTTGTTACGTCAAATTAATCTTCTTCAACCTCCGATAATAGCTACTTTAGGCACAGTAGCCTTAAGCGCGTTAAAAGCTATTGAAACACATAAACTTTCATTAAATGATGTAGGCAAAGCATTTGACTGGTATGGACGCAAATTAGTTCCCCTGTATCATCCTAGCCCGCACGTTGTAAATGGTAGACGACGTAAAGAACAGCAACTTATTGATTACAAGACAATTGCTCAAGTTTTAAGTGAGCTAAAATCTATTGAGGTTTTATGACCGCAAAAGTATCAACTAAACGCCAACAATTACCGGCAGAAACTAAACTAAAATTAATGATGGATCTAACCCGTAAGATTAGCTCTTGCTTGGATTTAGACCAAATTCTTGACCATATAATTGATATGGTACGATCCTTTATCGATTATGATGCAGCAGGTATTTATATTATTGAATGTGTTAGCAAACAAAAACGTGTTGTTGCTCATACCATCCGAGGTTATCACGATGTTAAAACAGATGTTTGTGTTTATATGAAAGTTGGGGATGGGATTGTAGGTTGGGTTATAAAAACTGGCAATGGTGCTGTTGTGCCTGATGTTAGCTCTGATAAACGCTACTTACCAGGTCGTAGAACTACTAAATCAGAAATTGTTGCACCAATTAGAGTTAATGGAAGAATTATAGGAGCTTTTAATTTAGAGTCTGATCATTTAGGTGCTTATACTAAATATGATTTAGAGATGTTAATGTTTTTTGCTAATGAAGCAGCTATTTCAATTGAAAAAGCACGTCTACACGAAGCCTTACTTGCAAAACAACGCCTAGAAGCAGAACTTGCTATTGCTAGACAAGTTCAACAAACCTTACTTCCAACCAATGACCCTGTTTTAGGTCATTATGAAATCGCTGGTCTTAACCAACCTACAGCAGAAGTTGGAGGAGATTATTTTGATTTTATTAAAATAAGTGAAGACCGTTTAGGTATAGTTATTGCTGATGTTTCTGGTAAAGGTGTACCAGCAGCCTTAATTATGGCATCTTTTCGAGCTAGCCTAAGGGCCCAGCTTTGTAGCGAATGCTCTTTATCAAAAACCTTCTACCAAATGAATGAACTGCTTAGACAAAACAATTTCCTAGATCAATTTGTTACGGCTGTTTATTTGGATTTAGATCAAAGTAATCACACAGTATCTTACTTAAATGCTGGTCATAATCGACCTTTAATTTTACATTCTGATGGTAGTTATGAAACTTTAGCCGCTGCTGATCTCTTGCTAGGACTCTTTCCAATGCAGCAATATCAACAATATAGTCATCCAGTAAAATCAGGTGATATCATTCTACTTTATACTGATGGAATAACAGAAAGCACTCCAATAGAATCACTTGAAGAAGAATTTGGTATTGAACGATTAGTAGAAACAGTGAAAACTTATTCTTATTTAACAGCTAAAGAATTGACTAAAACTATTTATAAAACGGTTCGTGAATTTTCTGGCAATGTAATACAAAGTGATGACTGTACTATAATAGTAATTAAAGTATCTTAAGTAATTAAATAGTGTGAGATAAAAATTATTTTATCTCAATAATTATATGCTATTTTTGACTTTTGATATTTGAGCGAGTAAGATAAACCCAAAATTAAACTAGCAGGAGTTTTTGCAGTGGAAACTCTAGGGCAAGAATTTAAACGCAAAAGAGAAGAGCGAAAAGTTAGCTTAAAAGAAGTGGCTGAAGAAACCCGTGTTGGCGTGCGTTTTCTTCAAGCAATTGAAGCAGATGATTTTGCAGCACTACCTGGAGGCGTTTACACAAGATCTTTTATCCGCACATACGCCAAATATTTAGATTTAGATGAAGAAGACATCTTAGCTCGCTACCGTAAATATGAAGTTGTTGTTGAAGAACCTGCTGAACCAATGAAAAACTACAAAGAGTTTTCCAATGACTCAAACCCCATATCACTTTGGGTAGGTTTAATAGTTTTATTAGCTTTAATTGGTGGTGGCACTTATGGAATATTGCAATACTTAAATAAAAATAATTTTTATTCTCAAGTCAGCAATACACCTACACCAACAGTAGAACTACCTAGCCCTACCCCGGTAGTTAACACAACTCCAAGCCCAACTCCTACACCAACTATAGAAAAAGTGGTTTTGACCTTAAAAACCAGCAAAGGTGAATCTTGGGTTAGCGTTTTAACAGATGATGAAATTAAACCTAAAATTTTGATTGTACCTTCTAACTCCTCAAAAGATTTTGAGGCTAATGATAAATTAAAAGTAACTATTGGTAATTTACCTGTAGTACAATTAGAAATTAATGGACAACCAGCTAAACTTCCTAACAATGGTTTAACTGTAAAAGAAGCTGTTATTACTAAGGAAAACTATCAAACCTATATAGCTGCTGCTTTAACACCCGTTTCAAACATAACAACACCTAGACCAGGATCAACACCTGCTGTTGGTGGTACAACTAGTAACCCTACACCAGGTGCAAGCCCTGCGGCTACATCAGTTATAAGAACACCTAGACCTACTGTTACACCTGGAGCCGGTACAACAAACCCAAGCAACGCTACACCAAATGCGACTCCAGCAATAAAGAAACCTGTGGCTACACCAACAAGTGAAAATTCTAATGGTGTAAGTGCAACTCCAAAACCTAAACCACCTACACCAAAAGCAACATCAAATCCAATAGCAGGTGAATCACCAAAACCTAAACCAACATCTACAGCAGGAGCAACTCCAAATAAACCTGCTAATACTGCTACCGAAGATAAACCTAAACCTAAGCCAACAGCTAGTGAAGCACCAAAAGAAGACTAATAGAAATTGAAAGGATTTGTTTGTGATAATTGAATCATCTGCCCCAACACGTATTGATCTTGCTGGCGGTACAATAGACATTTGGCCGCTTTATTTATTTCATCCAAATGCTCAAACAGTTAATGTAGCAATAAGCCTAACTGCCAATTGCCAGTTAGTTAGCAGAAATGATGATATAGTCCAAATAATATCCAAAGATACTAATACACAGGTAGAAACTAGCTTAGATAAGCTGTTAGAAGCAAATGAATTAGAATTATTAGCTAGAATTATTGATTTCTTTAAGCCTCAAAGCGGTCTGACATTAACAACTGACTGCAACGCGCCAGCAGGCTCAGGGCTTGGAGGCTCATCAACCCTAGCAATTGCTGTTTGTGGTGCATTAAATCACTTTACAAAAAGAAATTATTCTCAAAAAGAACTCTTAACAATTGCTAAAAACTTAGAAACTCAAGTTATTCGTGTCCCTGCCGGAGTACAAGATTATTATCCTGCAATGTATGGGGCAGCTAATTCTATTCACTTAAATGTAGAAGATATTGTTTTAGAACCACTTACCATAGATTTAGCAAATTTAGAACAACATTTAGTTTTATGCTACACGGGCAAACCACATTTTAGCGGAACAAATAATTGGGAAATTACCAAGCTTCATATTGATGGAGATAAAAACATTTTTGGCCTTTTTGACCGTATTCGTGATATTACTGCTGAAATGCGCTCTGCTCTGCTTGATGGGGATATTAGCAAAGTAGCAGATTTATTAGATCAAGAATGGCAGACTCGGAAAGTGCTAGCTCCTGGTGTTACTACGGATACAATTGAGCATTTAATGAATGTAGCACATCAAAACGGCGCGTGGTCAGCAAAAGTCTGTGGTGCTGGTGGTGGTGGCTGTGTAACTTTCCTTGCTCCAGCAGATAAAAAGATGGCTGTCAGTAAAGCTTTAACAAATGCTGGTGGTCAAGTGCTGGATTTTCACTTGGCAAATAGAGGTTTACAAGTTATTGAAAAATAATTACTAATCTAAATCAGTATCTGTTCTAAAACAAAAATAATAGGAAATGTAAGCCGAAATTAAGTAAAGGACTAAATTAAAAAATCCAAAACTTTCTTTTAAGGTGACATAAGCAGCAGAAAGTTCTAAATGACCAAGCGTTTGTCCACCATTAAAGCCATTTTGTTGAGCAGTAACTACGGCTGTTGCTACTAACTGGCCTAAAAAAGACGCTAAAATAGCAAAAATTCCAGCAATAGCTCCATAAGTATTTTCATAGCATTTCCCATATCTACGTACTGTGTCACCTACTAAATAGCCTATTGGTAGAGCAACAAAAGGAGATTTAATTGATGTAGCTAAAGCAACTATCCCCCAAAGACCTGCACATACAAAAGAAATACCTAAGCCTGAACCAATTAAACCTACTAAACTTTGCTGAGAGCGCATTTTTTTAGCATGATCTTCTAAAGAAACTCTTTTGACTTTAGGTTTTTCTCTAAAAGCTGCTGGTAAAGCTTCAGGTTGTAAAAATTTTTGTGGAGGGGCTTCACCTTGGAAAACAGTTCCTGTTGATGGTGGTTCTGGAGTGGGTTCTGGTGCTACATAATCACTTGGTAAATAAGAAGGTTGTTCAACAGACTGGCTTTCTGCATAAGCATTTGCTTGAGGTGAAAGCGTTTCAGGTGGCGGATAAATAGGGTTAGCCATTTGATTAGCATCATAGGCTGGGTTATTAGCATACTGAGCATTATCTACATATTGATTTGCCCACACATTATTTTCCGTTTGTGCAGCAACATCTTGCATATTAGTCTCTACTTGTATTGGGGGAGGTGGTGCTGTTTGTTGTTGGAGATTACTAGAAAAAGCCCCCCTTAAAGCAGGGGTACGAGCAGCATCAGACCAACTCCCACCACCATTTTTTCTTACTTTATCTGTTTTTTGAACTTTTCCTTCAATAACCCATTGTCTTAGAGTTATTAGGTCAATATCTGTAATTTCTCCTGCTAACAACACTTGCCATAGTTCATTGTCAGTACTCATACTTAATATTTTACAAAAGCTATTTTGTTAGTTTTAACTTTTGTATACCCCTCCCAAGCTCAAAATAAAATAACTTTATAGTAATTGCTAAAAACCCTATGAATTAGGCAGGTTCAAAAATAACAGACTATAACCAAAATATCAACTTTGCTTAATTTTTTCTTTAAATCACAGTATTTTTTACTTCTTCAGCTACTTTATCTATATATTCTTCTAATTTATTAGCTAATACTTCATCTTTTATTGCTAATATTCTTATTGCCATCAAAGCAGCATTTTTAGCATTACCTATAGCCATTGTTGCAACAGGTACTCCAGCAGGCATTTGAACAATTGAAAGCAAAGAATCTATGCCTTTTAGCGTTCGAGACTCTACAGGTACTCCAATAACAGGTAAAGTGGTTAAAGATGCTGTCATTCCAGGTAAATGAGCCGCACCTCCAGCACCAGCAATAATTATTTCCAAACCTCGCAATTTTGCTGTAGTAGCATACTCAACCATAAGTTGAGGTGTACGATGTGCAGAAACTATTTTTATTTCATAACCAACAGCAAAATCTTCTAAAACTTTAGCTGCTTCCTGCATTGTTGTTAGATCTGATTTACTACCCATTATGATTCCAACCAAAATTTTTTCTTGTGACATAAATGATCCTTTTAAGCAACAATTAATAAAATTCTATATTTTTAATACATTAAATAAAATTCTAGTGTCTTTTGTTTAAGAATTTAGCTAATGAAGTGAGATGTGGTATTTTCCTAAATCTTAAAATCATAGTAATATAAAGAGCATCTTACCTAAAAACTATAGGGAGTGTTTTTTAAGAACATATGAAAAATAACGTTAAACCTCCAGTTAATAAAGCTCAAAATAATAGTAAACCTCAAGCTAAACCTGCTGTTTCACAAACAAACAGCAATTTTGAATACCGCATTGGCGATGAAATATCTTTTGCTGCACCACAAGGTATGTTTTACGGAACAATAGTTAAACTAATTCCTGATCCTGTTTCTCCTGCTGTAGAAGTAGAATTTGAGGATGGCAGAAAAGAAGTTAAAAAAGCAAAAGATCGAGCAATGAGAATCTTGCGTCGTGCTAGTGGTAAAAGCGAAATGGAAGAAAAACGCGGGCCCGGTAGCAAAATGCGTGATTATGATGTTGATGAAGTTCGACGTAGCGAACAACGTCGCGGCAATAAGCATTAAGATCCTAAGTATTTTTAAGGAGTAATTAAAACCTACCCTATGTCAAACAAAGACATTTCTCGTCTGGATAAGTTATCTTTGTCTTTAGAACCAACTAACGAGCAGATGCACAACCTGATTTCCCAATCAGCAGATTTAGTTATCAATTATCTATCTAACATACTAGAGCAAAAAGCCTCTAATATTCCTACTAACATAGATTCTGAACTTTCCGCTATTCGCCAACCAATTTCAGAAAATCCAATGGAGCTTGAGGAAATCCTTACACTCATAAAAGATCAAATTCTTAAATATTCTGTTAACACGGCTGGAGGAACATATCAGGCTTATATACCTGGTGGAGGAATATTTGCGGCGGCTGTAGCAGAGTTTATTGCAGCAGCAACTAATCGTTATGTAGGAGTTTGGGGAATTGCCCCTGCTGGTGTAGAAGCAGAAATGGTAGTTATTCGCTGGCTATGCAAAATAGTCAATTATCCAAATAAAGCTAAGGGTATTTTTACATCTGGCGGGTCAATGGCTAATTTTTCGGCGATTGTTACAGCCCGACGCGCACTTTTACCAGAAAATTTTCTTTCAGGAATGATTTACACTTCTGATCAAGTTCATCAATCTATACAAAAAGCAGCTTTAATGGCAGGTTTTCCACCTCAAAATGTTCGTATCATCGCTTCAGACAAAGAATTTCGATTAAATCCAGATAATTTACTAACAGCAATTCAACAAGATAAGGAAAGCGGATTAACTCCTTTCTTAATTGTTGGAAATGTTGGTACTACAAACACAGGAGCAGTTGATCCAATAGATAAATTAGTAGAAATTGCCCATAAAAATAACATCTGGCTACATATTGATGGGGCTTATGGAGGCTTTTTTATATTAACTGAGCGAGGAAAAGAGCTTTTTTCCGCCATTGAGCATGCAGATTCTATAACTTTAGACCCTCATAAAGGGTTATTCTTGCCTTATGGAACAGGTTGTTTACTAGTACGAGACGGTGAATTTCTTAAACGCGCTCATCAAGTGACGGCTAGCTATCTACAAGACTTAGATTTGGCAGAAGAAATCATAAATTTTAATGATTATTCTCCAGAATTAACTCGTAGTTTTCGAGGACTTCGCCTTTGGCTACCGCTTAAACTCTATGGCGAAGCAAGTTTTCGTGAATATTTAGACGAGAAACTAGATTTAGCCAGTTATATATGTGACGAATTAAGACAAATCCCTAATATTGAAATAGTTGCAGAAGCTCAACTCTCTGTTGTTGCCTTTCGCTACCTTCCAAAATCAGGTGATATTAACCAAATTAACCGCGAATTATTGTCTAAAATTAATGCTACACAAAAAACTTTTATCTCTAGCACTGTAATCAATGGTCAAGTAATCTTGCGTGTAGCAATACTTTGCTTTCGCACTCATTTAGAAGCCGTTCAAGCAACAATTCAAGCAATTAAAATAGCTATTTCTCAAATAGAAACTTAAATTTTATGCGGATTTCCTTTGATTTAGATAACACTTTAATTTGTAGCGACAAAAATTTGCCACATGAAAAAGATATCCTAGCTTTTTTATTCAAACTTTGGTTTCCAGAACGTCTAAGATTAGGTACAGTTGCTTTAATAAAGCAATTAATTGCTAACAATCATACAATTTGGCTTTATACTTCGTCTAATCGCTCAACTAAATACTTAAGATTTTGGTTTAATCTTTATGGAATTAAGCTAGAGGGAATAATTAATCAGGAAATTCATCAAAGAATGATTGAATGTGGGATGGCCCCTAAAGGAATTTCTAAATATCCTCCAGCTTTTGGAATAGATTTGCATATAGACGACTCTGAAGCAGTTAAAATAGAAGGCCAAAGACATAGATTTCATGTTGTTTTGGTTAAACCTGATGACAAAAATTGGACACAAGTTGTGTTAGATAAAGTCGATAACTTATCATCAAAAGTTGCTACATCTTAAAAAGCTTATGATTTCAATTATTATTCCTGTTTTTAATGAAGAAAAAATCTTAAAAGAGTTTTTAGATTCTCTTTTTAGTCAAACAGGTAGCTATGAAGTAATTATTGTTGATGGTGGTAGCACGGATAAAACTTTGGAAATAGCTATTTCTTACTCTAAAGCTCAAGTAATTAAAGCTAATAAAGGGCGTGGCTCACAAATGAATGCTGGAGCAAAGCTAGCTAAAGCAAATTGGCTACTTTTTTTACACGCTGACACTTTTTTAGCCCCAAATACAATCAATAAACTTTCTGAACTTGTAATTGGTCCCTCTTTTAAGGTTGCTTGTTTTTGGCATAAGTTTGATAGTCTTCATCCTTGGCTACAAATTGTTTCTTTAATACATAATTTGCGTTTTAGAGTTACAAAAACTATTTATGGTGATCAATGTTTATTTATTGAGCAAAAACTTTTTCAAGAATTAGGTGGATTTCGTGAAAATATTGTTATGGAAGATATTGAAATTAGCCAAAGAATTTTAAGTTTAACTACGCCTGTTTGCTTACCTTTATCAGCTATTACTAGCTCCCGAAAATTCTATAGCCTAGGAATTTATCGGTCTACTTTACGAGTCTTAAAACTAATGTATATTTATGGCCGCAAAGATGCGAAACAAGACTTATTTTTTTCTGATATTCGATAGAAATTAAAAAGGCAGCTTTTTTAGTAGCTGCCTTAAAAAACAAACAAGAATTTTAGGAGAAAATTCTAGTAGTTATAAAGAAAATCTAAGCGATTAAATAATGCCCATTGCAAATCTGAAATTGTTTCTGGCCCATTTTTGATTAATGGTTTTAAGCGATCTATTTCACCTTGGCTAGGTTGCCTGCCAATAGTTACAAGGTAAAGAAATGCTACAGCTTCTTCTGGACTAGCTTTACCATCTTGAAGAGTTTTTGCTAACTGTGTTGGTAGTCCATTAGGGTTATTGATTCGGTTAATTATTAACTCGCTATTAAATAAGTTAAAAGCTTGTGTAATTGAACCATTATTGTTACGAAAAACTGTATTTCTATCCCCTCGCCCAAAGTCCTGCAAAAACTTATAAACAACATATGGGTTATCAGACTGAGGTGGTAAACTACGAGATATAGTTGCTAGTAGTGGTTCTTCAACACCTGCAGAGCCATAGCAGAAGGAAAGCTTTGAGAAAAGCCCATTGCAGCATAAGCACCTGGGCGGAAAGTAGAATCAGACACAGAATCTAAAACCTCTTCTGCTTGAAGACGACGAACTAATTTACGAGCATAAAGACGGGCATATTCTTCTTTCCACTCACTTTCATCATAACGAGAAGAAAGAGCATAAGCTTGTGAATTAGCAATTAAGCGGACTAAAGCACGAAAATCATAACCGCTTTTTTGGAAAAATGTTGCTAGTTCATTTAATAAAACTGGGTGTGATGGCTGTAACTCCCAAGGTGCAGTAGGTGGATTATTAGGATCTAGGCGAGCTAAATCAAATTGATCTACTGGATCAACCAGGCCAACAGTAAAAAAATGTGCAAAAACTCGGTTAACAAAAGCTCTTGCAAACTGAGGATCTGAAGTAAGTAGCCGTGCTAGTGCTATTCTAGGTTCTTCATTTATGTTTGGTTTAGCACCTGTAAATAAATAACTTGGTTCAATAGTGCCACCAACACGAGGTGGACGCATACCCTCTCTTGTAGAGGCTATGTATTGACCACGAGGCTCATTGCTAATTCGGATTTGTTCATTTTGCGCACCAAAAATCCTAAAACTAGTTTGAGCAAAAAAAGCAGCTAGTCCCCAATATTCAGCACGTTTCTTGTTTGTAAAATATAAATTTACTTGCTCTAAATGACCTGCTCCGTCGTGACAAGAAACACAAACTGCTTGAGTACCAAGAAAAGTTCTTGAAACTTCAGCAGCAATTTCATCATAAGCATCTTGCGCAATTTCAGTTCCAAAAACAGGTCTTATTAAAAATCCGCCTGGCCCCTGGTCATAGTTGCCAGTAAAAGTTATTAAATCTGTAGCTACTTGGTTAAATGGTTTGTTGCTAGTTACAGAATCTCGTAAATAGCGATATTGAGCATTTCTATCACGTGCAGAAGCATCCATAGCTATAGCAAAATTACGTGTTAAATCCCCAAACCATTGTGTCCATCGGTCAACATATTTATCTGAGCCTATAAGCTCATCAATTAGCTTTGATTTTTTGTTTGAATCTTGATCTGCAACATATTTTAACAATCTTTCTGGGCTAGGTTGACGACCTGTTAGATCTAAAAAAATACGTCTGCAAAACTCCTCATCTGTTGCAAGTTCTGCTGGTGTTACACCTTTTAATGCAAGAGTAGCAAAAATTTCTTGATCAATAATATTGTTAGTTGGAAGTCTTCCAGGTTGTGCAGTTTTAGCAGCTAAGTCTTTATTACGTTTACTTTTTGGTAAACTAGCGGTTACTTCTCTGGTTTGTTTAGAAACTTCTGTCACTGTATCATACTTAGTAAATATCCCAGCATGAGGATCTTTAGACTGAGCATTAGCTTTCTTTAGGGCTACCCAAGGAGATTTAGTATTATTTCTTTTTGCTTGCGGGCTTGGTGTTGGAACTACAATTAATACTGCTACTATTACTACAAATAAAAAAAGTATTATTCGTTTCATTTTTTCTACTCCTCTTAAAATAACCCTGTGATTTCATAACTATCTTCATCACCTACCGCCGCAGGATCTGCATAGCGGTAGACTCTACCTGAAGGAGTGTTGGTTAAGGTTTTTGTCCAATCTATACCTAGTGTTGAATACATAGTTGTTACAATATCTGGTAGGTGTATAGGACGGTTTTTATTCCAGCCAAAATCAAGTACACCAGCACCACTATCATCAGTTGAGCCAATAATGCGACCTCCCTTTACACCTCCACCAGCAAAGAGAGCGGAAAAAGCATAAGGATAATGATCTCGACCTTTTGAGGTATTAAGTTGTCCAACTGTACGACCAAAATCACCTGTTACTACAATAAATGTTTCATCTAAAAGCGTTTTTCCATCTTGTCCAGGTGTGTTTGATAGATCGTCTAAGAGAGCAGACAACGCCATATCAAATTGACGACAAAGGGCAGGAAGGCTAAAGGGACGATCATCATAAATATTAATATGATTATCCCAACCATATTGATCTACTTCAATAAAGCGTGTACCTCGATTAGCCTTAAAAACATTTCTTGCCGCAGCTATTGAGACCCCAAAATAATTATTTCCATAGCGTCTTTTATCATCTTCTGAGACTACAAATGTAGGGGCTGTCATAGGATCACGCATCATTTTTTCTGCTTGATCTTGAAAGACAGAAAAACTTTGTCGGGAAGCATTTGTCTCACCATTATTTACATCATTAAGTAATTTTAAGGCTTCTCGGCGACGGTTAAAGGCTGAAAGTCCGTCTTGAGGAAGTAAATTAGTTATACCTTCGCCAGGATTATCTAAGATAAAAGGAGAGAAACTAGCACTAAGAAATCCATTATTGGTATAACCCCCTGTACCAAAGAACATAAATCCAGGAAAAATATCTGTATTAGAACGTTTAGCTTCCTGCTCTAAGGCTACAACCGCGCCAACGTGCGGGATCTCTGCTCTAAGGCCTGGGTTTAAGCGTCGGCCTGTTTCTACATAATACTCGGCTCTTTCATGTACTACTTCTGTATGTTGTAAGGAGCGAACTAAAGAAAACTTATTAGCTTGTTTTGCTAATTGTGGCATTACGCCTACGGGCCATAACTCATTAGCAGAATTTTTTCCCACTCCTAATTTATCAGGTGTCCAACTACCTACTTTTATATCAAAAGTATCAATATGGCTGGCACCTCCCCTAAGCATAATTAGCAAAGTATTTCGTGCTGATGATCTTGGAGTAACATTTGTGTTTATAATTGGGCGTTGTTTAGAAAGATTTTCTGCTTGAATTGGGTTTGCCCACCCAAAAAGCAAAGAACTTAGACCTAAACCGGCCCCTAATCTTAAAAATGCTCTACGTTCTAATAACCAGGGTTTCTTCCCGTACATAAAAAATTCTCCTTTTTACGGGTGCAATAAAAATATTCATAAAAAATTAAATTAATATAAGAGGTGTTACTGATAATAGCATTACAGATTAAAAATAGAAAAGGATTCACTAAAAATAAAAAATTTTTCCTAAAAATTCCAGAAAGTAGCGTTGACCTAATTGGAAGTTTTGTGTTATCTATTGTAAAACTTAAACTTAGCATCACAAAAATATTATCAAAAAGTTTTTCCGATTTTGGGAACTTTTCTAAAAAACCGGGGTCTAAGTTATCTGAAGCCAACCAACAAGTAGTAAAAATAATTTTTGTTAAATCTAGGGCCACTACCACATGATGAGAGCAAGTGAGTTAGTTGCAATTAACCAAGAATGTGAGCTTAATCTATCAGCTACTACTCAAGAAGTAATAGCGGCAGAGGATGAAAGCTTAATAGCGCGTATCCAGGCAGGTGAGCGTTATGCCTTTGAAGAATTGGTTAATAAATATAATACTAGCGTCTATAATTTAGCTCTTAGACTTTCTAATGATAGGGAAGATGCCCGTGATGCTACTCAAGATACTTTCTTAAAAGTTTACAACAATATTGGTCGGTTTCGTGGTGATGCACAACTGCGAACTTGGATCTATAGAATCACTGTTAATCAAGTAGCAAACCAACAACGTTGGTGGAGACGACGACGAAGAGAAAAAACTGTTTCTTTAGATATTAGTAGTCCAGAAGAAACTCCTCTTTCAGAAAAGTTAGCTGCAACAGGACAAAGCCCAGAACAACGGGCATTAGCAGCCGAACAGCGTAAAATGATTGTGACAGCTTTAGAAAAGTTAAAATTTGATTTTCGTGTTGCAGTAATTTTACGTGATATTGAAGGTTTAAGTTATGAAGAAATTTCTGAGACTTTAGAAGTTTCTGTTGGGACAATAAAATCCCGTATTGCTCGTGGTCGTGAAGAATTACGTGAGCTACTAAAGAGTTCTTTTTAGTTTTAGCAGTTTTGCACTAGATATTTGTATTAATAGAGAGTCTAAAGGTTTTAACTTGCCTGTTTTAGGCAAATAAACAACATTCACTACCTCTGACTCGCCAAATAGACCTGTTGTAACCGATGGGCCGAAGTTTGTGCAGAGTGTTAAAAGGACGTGCTACGTCGTAGGCCAGCAACACCCGCTCTGCTACAGACATTTCGCGGGTCAGAGAGTAGATGAATTTTTAGCGAGTAATTATGAACTGCTTATATTTGCGTCAAAACGCTTCTGCTTACTTAGATCATCAACTTCCTTCACAAGAAAACCAAGAGTTCTTGTTACATATGAACTCTTGTACAGATTGTTTTGATTATGTTGATGATATTAGGCATACAACCCAGTTATTAAAACAATTGGGTTCATCAATGCCTCCACCAGATTTAGCACCAAATATTATTGCCCAAATTAATGCTGCTCACATTTGTAAGCCAGCAAATCCTAGGTTTGGCAATTGGTTAGTCAATACTTTTTTCTATGCTCGTCCTCAATATGTGTCATATGCAACAGGCTTTTTAGTTACTTGTTTACTTTTTGCTACGGTAATGTATAGCTTTCAACCAGCTTTTATTAGAGAACTACAAGGCCATGTTAGTGTAATTTGGACACCAGGCGAGACTATTGATTTGCCGTTACCAGATGACTTTGACACATCTCCTAGCGTGCAATCCTCCAGAGCTTTATCAGACCTAGCCAAAGCACATGCTTTAGCACCAGAGCAAGATTTATTTTTAGTAGCAGATGTTTCTTCTAAAGGTCGAGCAGAACTAGTACAAATTGTTGATTCACCTAAGAATCAGCAATTAGAAAAGCGTGTTGTTAATGTGTTAAAGCGTACTTCCTTTAAGCCTGGAACTAAAGATGGTCGTCCTGTTAATTCACGTCTTTTCTTGCTTATCCAAACAATAGACGTTCGTGGCTAAAAATTTAGATTTGAGTTAGCAAATAAAGCAAGCTACTGGCTTGCTTTATTTGTTTTAAAGCTTATTTTTTGGCACATTTAAGCAAAGTTTGTCCAAAAATTTTAGTTGTGTTTTTTAAGTGATTAAAATATAAAAAGTAAACCTGCTAGGCTATAGACAGGTAAGAAAAAATTTATGCTAAAATCCCATATCTTTTTAGGAGTAAATTTTTATGAGTAGTTCAACTAGAGAACCTTCTGGTGGTGTAAAAATGCTAGTAGGAATGCTTTATATCGTTGGAGTTGTTTTACAAGCAGTCATTATTTACTACTGTTTAACTATATAAAAATAGCAAAATGAAAGATTATTGGCGGTTAATAGGAATTACCAATGAAAATGCTTCTGATGAACAGATCAGACAAGCCCATTTTCGTACTTTTCGCTTTTATCAAGGGCGTAAAAATGAAAGTAAAAGTCCTGCTCAACGAGCAATTGCAGAATTAGTCATAGATTATTTACGTAATGCACAAAATAATCCTAATTTGCAAATACCCAATAGCATCAAGCATTTACTCTCAGATCCTTTACAAAGCAATCAAGAAAGTCCTGTTGTAGCTGAAAGTTTACCAATAACTTCTGCACCCCGTCCAATTCCAGTTAGAACGCCTCCTAAATCAACTAATCTACCACAAGTTCCACATAACAAACCTGTTGCATCAATTAACGATTTACCTTTACCCCCCAATTTTACTCCTCCAATGGCAAAACCTGTTTTTGCTGAAACTACTAAATCCGCTGTTAAAGAAGAAAAAGTCCCTCCTACAGAAAAAATAGCAAGTATAAATCTACCAAGTATTGTAGAACCTAGTTTAACTAGTGTTCCTCCTACAGAAAAGTTTCTTATACCAAATATTGAAACAGAAGTTGTTCCAAAAACAGATGACCTAAATAAACCTGCTATATCTAAAAACAACTCAACTGATTCTAAGCCTGCTGAAGTAGGAAATTGGGGACAATTACAATCATTAGTAAACCAAGTTTTAACTCCTCCAGATTTATTAGTACCACCAACAGTAAAAATTACTCCCCCAACAAACCTAGAAGAAAATAAAATAGCTATAGAAAAAAATTTTTTACCAAATACAAATATCTCTGATATTAGTAAACTTGATCCTTTTAGCACCTTTATTGCTGATAAAAAACATGACTCTATAAAACCTATAAACTCATTAGAAAATGATGAAGACCTCTTTTTAGATCTTGATGAAGAGTCTAATGATTCATCTGATTTATCTAATAAAGATGTTTTGCCCCCAGCAAAGACAGAAAATCCTATAATTTCTCAACTTACTAGCAGTGGGCAGCATTTTGTTATTGGTAATGTAATTAACTGCCCTGATTGTGAATGGGATATTTTATCTCAAACAGATAGTTATTGTTCTGGTTGTGGTAAAAGTATTACAAGCATTTCTGTTCCAAAAGAATTAATTGTTTATATTAGTGATAAAGGATCCTATACAAAAAGTTTTAGTATTACTAACGATGGGTTAATTCCTATTAAAATAGATTCATTTGAGGTAATAGACATAGATGCTAAGGTTGAACCAAATCAGCCAACTATATTAGGAAAAAATGAGTCTTTACAAATAAATCTTCATGTATCAGAAAATAATACCTTTGGCCGTCGTAGCGGTCGATTAAAATTTCGCTACCATGATAAACCCATAGATATTTCTGTTCAATTAAAAGAACCTCCAGAAATTCGTCTTACTTTTCCTGATGTGCCTAATTTTAGAAGTCTTTCAGAAGGATTTTTCCTACGTCTACCAATAAGCCAGCCTGTTTTTACATGTCAAGTAGAAACTAACACAGAAAATTTGCTTAGCATTGGTTCTATTAATATTGGCTCACAGTTTTTAATAAATAATCCTGTTCAAATAAAAAATGACCAACCTTATAAATTACAAATCCCTGTTCAAGAAAAAGAGCTAAACTTAACAATAGGGTTTCAAGAACTAGGTAGCCGACAATTTTTATTAAAACTCCAAGTAGTAGAAGTACCAAATATTGTTGATCAAATAGAGCGTTATAACATTGGAGATCAAGCTATTATTATTGGCTCTGGAATATTTTCTAGTACTTTACAACTAAAAAATTTTTTTGATTCAATTACTAAAGAAGGTAAGGGAACGGCTCAAAACATTTCTTTTTCAAATGCTCCTGACTGGTCAAAGCTAACTCCAGAAAATATTAGTAAGCTTGGGCCAAATGAAAATTGTTTAATTACTTTAGAAATAGACTCAAATAAAATTCTTGAACCCTGTCGTAAATATTTAGAGCTTAACCTTCATTATTATGACCCCCAATTAATTTGTGAGCGAGTTCGGCCCTTACCAATACAGCTAACTTTTGAATTTATTGAGCCTCAAGATTATAACGACTGGATTGCAATTGATTTTGGAACTAGCAATAGTTGTGCTGCAATGATTGAAGGTACAACTATCCGTACTTTATTAATTGATCCTATTAATCTTAATTCTAACCCAACGGAAAGCCCTACTTGTATACAGTTTGTTGATGAAAACACTCAATTTTATGAATATGGAGCAAGTGCTTTTACTAAACGCTTTTCCGGCCCCCGCGCCCTTAAAGCAACTGCTTGGGCATTTAAGCCATTGCTCTCAAAATCTCATGAAACTGTTTCACAAACTTTTTTAGATATAAAACATGGTAAAGCACACACTAAAACAGTAGATCAATTAGTAAGCATTTATGCTCATTCACTTATAGAAGCTATTAAACTACGTAATGGTATTACTCCTAAAAAAGCAGTAATAACTTTTCCAGTTACATTTGGCAAAATACAACGAGAGCGTTTAGCAACAGCCTTTCAGTCAGTAGGTTTAGCACAAGTAATTACACCTATTAGCGAACCTGTAGCTTTAGCAATTCATTATGCTTATTTGCACCGAGAAATTTTTTCTCAACCAGGGGTTTTTGCTGTTTTTGATTTTGGTGGGGGGACAACTGATTTAGCTATTTTTCATATTCAGCCACAAACTAGCCAAAATAAGCCTGAATTCCATTTGCTAGATGTTAGTGGTGTAGATTTAGGCGGAGAACTACTTACTTTTGAGTTAGCACGCTTTCTATATGAAAAATTAGTTCCTATAAACGAAAGAAATATATTTACTTTTCCTAGTAATTTAGAGGATCTTTTATCTAATAACTCAGATATTGTTAGAGAAAATTACCAGCGTTTAGCTACTTTAGCTGAATATATAAAACGTCATTTTGATCCTAAAGACCAAATTTTTAACCAAGAGTTGACTCAAAATCTAGTTAGCTCAACAGGTAGTCAAACCTTCCATTCAGATCTTAGTCTTCAAGAAATAGAAATATTGTTAAGACCTTATATTGAGCAATTAATTACTATTTTAATTGATATGGTAACGGCTCTTTATGATAGAAAATTAATTCCTGCTCGAAGACTAGATTGGATTTTATTAGGTGGAAATTCTTCCCTATTGCCATTAGTAACAGAGATGCTTTCTGAAGCTTTTTTTGATGGCAGTAAAGAAAGGGTTCTACTAGATAGAGAAAATATCAAGCTTGGTGTCACCAAAGGGGCTTTGCTTTATGCTGTTGCACCAGAAGCACTACCTTTTCCAATTGATCAAGTAAATCATACTTTACCTTGTCGTGTTGGTTTGCTAATTTCTGGCTATCGATTTGAGACAATTTTTGAGCGTGGTATTACTAACAGTGATAGCCAATCAAAACAAGAAAAAACTTTATATTTACCTCCAAATACAACAAAAATCAGACTTTACTATTATTTTGGTCATGAAAGTGATCCTAAAATATTTGGTAATCCTAAAATGAAGGAATATTCTATTAATTGTCCTTCAGAATTTAGTGGCAAAGATCTAAGTATAATTTTTGAGTTACTACCAGAATCTGCTGGAATAGAAATAACAGTAAGATTTGAGGATAAAGAAATAAAAGAAACTGCTCCCATATTAGGTGCTGGCTAAGTCTATGAATCCATTGCTAATATCAACAATACTGCTTGCTAGTTTGGTTATTGGCCTAATGTTAACTTGGTACTCCACTAAAAAAGAATTAAAAACTGCAAAACAAAAATTAGAAAGTCTAAACACTATGCAACCTTTTGATGCTAAACCATTAATAGATCTGCAAAAACGTGTCCAAGAACTAGAAAAAAAAGTTCTTGAAAATGTTGAAAAAGAAGACAAAGAATTTAACACCCTTTGGGCAGAACTTGAAAACTTACGTTCAGAAATATATCAGCAAATCAATAATGGAATTACCTTAAACAATTGGAACAGTTTACTTAAAGAACGTATTCCACATTTTTTAGAATTAAAAGCTGTGCTAAATGAGCTAATGATTGCAGATAAAGATTTAGCAATGCAATTTAATGATAGTCTACCAGCTTATTTAATTAATGAAAATTTGATTGCTGGTCTGTTAGATTTTGCTCGTTTACCTTATGAAAGAATAAATTGGCTGGAATTAGTTATTTTGCCTATTGATGCACAACTTGCTTTACCAGAAAGCCCAAATTTAATTGTTGCTCATCAAAAATTACTTCATTTAATTGGTTATGAAGCCATTTCACCTAAAACAGGAGAAACTTACCGCCCAGATTTTCATGAAGTTATAGAGCAACGACTTTCCACTTCAATAAGAGGAACAATTTTAGCTACTAAATCATTAGGCTATGTACATCAAGGAAAAGTGCTAAAAA
This sequence comes from Blastocatellia bacterium, assembly GCA_016713405.1. NCBI lineage: Bacteria > Pseudomonadati > Acidobacteriota > Blastocatellia > Blastocatellia bacterium. Next base: position 228,456 of record JADJPF010000027.1, on the reverse strand, counting down.
AAGCTAAAGTAGTAATTAGTGCTGGTCAAAATTAATTTTAATAAAGAAATTCTCAAGTCCCTGATGAGGTATAAAAATGAAACGTTTTTTTATTTTGTTTATCTGTATCACCCTTTTAACAATTGCTTGTGGCAAAAAAGTAAATAATTCAACAAGTGAAGCTACTCCTAAAGTTGATCAAAAAGTTGTTGAAAAGCCAAGTGAAATTGCTAATGAAACTGCTAATAAATTCTCAGAATTTTCTGTTGTTATTAAAGATAAAAAATATGGTTTTATTGATAAAACTGGAAATATAGTTATTGAGCCTCAATATGATTTAGCTAATGATTTTTATGAAGGTTTAGCTTGTGTCAGAATTGGTCAAAAATGTGGGTTTATTGATACAAGTGGAAAAATTGTTATTAATCCAACCTTTGATGCTGCTGGTGATTTTTCTGATGGGCTTGCTTATGTTGTAGTTAATGGAGCATCTAGTTTTATAGATAAAACGGGTGCTGTAGTATTAAACACTTCCTATAGCTCCCCATTTGAAGAAAGTTATCCTAGATTTTATAATGGCTTAGTTTGCTTAAAAGATGGTGCAGATGCAGTGGTGGTTGACAAAAAAGGAAATGTTATTTTTCGCCAGCCTGAAGGCAGCATCCAAGATTTTGCTGAAGAAATGGCTGTAATATCTTTCCCGCAAGCAAATGGAAATCAGCTAACAGGCTTTATTGATAAAACCGGTATTATGGTAATTCAACCACAATTTGATTTAGCACTCTCATTTTCTGAAGGCTTGGCTGGAGTTAAAGTTGGTGGAGATGGTGGAAAATTTGGTTATATTGATAAGACTGGAAAATTTATAATTAACCCTCAGTTTGTTTCATCTAATGAATTTTCTGAAGGTCTAGCATCCGTTGAAGTAGATGGAAAATAGGTTTTATTGATAAAACTGGAAAAATAGTTATTCAACCACAATTTGAGTTTGCTGTAAGTTTTTCCGGTGGTATGGCAGCGGTTCAATTAGCCCAAAAATGGGGATTTATCAACAAAGAAGGTAAATTTGTAGTTAACCCAATTCATGAAAATGCTCGTGTATTTAATGGCATTGGTCAGGTTTTTAATGGTAGTCAAACAAGCTATATTGATAATACTGGAAAAACTATTTGGACTGGCGAGGCTCCAGAAACTTACGAACATTAAACAACATTTAATTCTTGCTTGGAGCAATCATTGGCAATAAAAAAAGCTACTACTCTACTACCAGCAAAAAACGCAACTGACTGGGCGGCTGTTATTATTGCTACTGGGCTAGGTAGTGGTTATAGTCCTGTTGCTCCAGGCACAGCCGGAACAATTCTTGCTGTCCCACTTTATATCCTTCTAACTTTTTATCTACAAATTAGCCTTATTAGTTATTTAATCTTTACACTTATTATAATTATTATAGGGTCAATTACTGCACAACGCGCAGGCAAACATTTTGGACAAGTAGATGCAGGTCATATTGTAATTGATGAAATAGCTGGATTTCTGGTGACTATGACTGGCATAACTTTAAGCTGGCCGTCTTTACTAGTAGGTTTTGCCTTATTTCGTATTTTTGATATTTGGAAACCTTGGCCGGTAAGATATTTTGACCGTAATGTTGCTAATGGCTTTGGTGTGGTAATGGATGATGTCGTAGCTGGCCTTTATGCTTTGCTAATAATGCAATTATTAAAATACTTGCAGATTTTTTAGCTTCTATATCTCCAATAATAATTACATTTTTATTTATATTTTTGTGCAAAATTCCCCATCTTTTTAACTTTTTTCAATCAATAGAATTTCAATATCTTGCTTTTTCAAAGAAAATACTATCTTTTCTAATAAAATTAGCATCAATTTATTTGGTATAAAGTTTGCTTTGCTAAAGTTTGATAAATTAATAATTAGGAGGATAGGTTATGTGGAAAAAAGTTCTGTCTATTAGCTTATCGCTTCTGATGATTTGGTTTAGCACAGTAGCGATATTAGCTTGTCCATCAATCGCTAACATTAATACCAAGATGACAGCACCAGCAGAAACATTAGCTCAGCTAGTTAACAGATCTTATATTGAGCTATTAGAAATTGCTCCAACTGTAAGTTTTTCATCAAAAGAGATTAATGACTTTAAAAAAGCTTTAGATAACCAAAAATCTAATGAAAAAAGCCAATTGGAAAAAGAAGAAAAAGCCCTTAAACAAGAAGTTAAGCTTTTGCGTGAAAAACTAGATAAGCTTAATAAAGAATCCTCTGCTGACACGGTTGAGATGAAAACAAGACGGCAAAATTTACATTGCCAAATCTTTAATTTAGAAAAACAAATTAAAGAAAAACACACTCAACGAGAGCATGGTTTATCAGTAAACTATGATAATAAAGTTGCCAAGCTGGACTTACTTGAGCAATGGCCCGCAAAACAAAGAGAAATCGAGCAAATACGAAATAGCGGACGTGCGCGGGATCGTCGCTTTGGTGATGTAGAAGATATTGGTATTCGTAAGGTTGGAGAAGGACAAGAAAAAGATATTCGTTTAGGCGAAGAATCCTTACAACAACTTAAAGCTACAGGTCTGCTACCACCAATAATTGAAGACAAAGAGTTGACGGATTATTTACAAAATTTAGCAAATCTAATTGCAAGTAAATCTGACTTAACAATTCATATACGAGTATTTTTACTAGACAGCGATGAGATAAATGCTTTTGCTTTACCTGGAGGTTATCTTTTCATCAATCGTGGTCTAATAGAAAAGGCTGCAACTGAGTCAGAACTTGTTGGAGTGCTAGCACATGAATTAGCTCATGTGTCGGCTCGACATGGTGCGCGGCTTATGAAAAAAGCCAACATTGCTAGTATTTTCTTTCAAGCAGCACAACTAGCAGCACTTATTTTTACTGGTGGTGCGGCTGGAATTGGAATGTATTATGCTCTTAACTATGGATTTTTTGGACTAGGCTTAGTTTTAGACTTAACATTACTTGGTGTTAGCCGAGATTATGAAATGGAAGCCGATCAGCTTGGTGTGCAGTATGCTTGGAATGCAGGCTATGACCCAAGAGGCTTTATTACTTTCTTTGACAAAATGGCTAGTGAAAAAGGCTATGTAAAATCAGCTAGTTTCTTTCGTACTCACCCAGCATTTTTTGAAAGAATTGTTAGCACCTTTAGTGAAATTTCTTACCTACCTGAAAAAGCAGAAATGGCTATGGATTCAACTAATTTTCATTCAGCCAAAGAGAAATTAGCTAAATTAGCTAAAGAACTTCGTAGTAATAAAGCTAAAGCTAGTCTTAAAAAGACTCCTGATTGTGATTAAAGGAGAAAATATTATGTCTAACACAATCTTAGTTGAAAAAGCTTTAACACCTGTTAATTTAGCAAGTTTAGCAGGTCAACTACTTACACCTGATACTAAAAAATTAGCTAAAATTTGCTTTCAAGATGTTTCTCTTTCTTATGCTGATAAGGTTGTGTTAGACAAAATAAACTTTTCTCTAGCAGAAGGAGAAATGAAAGTAATCCTTGGGGGATCAGGTAGTGGAAAATCTACTATATTAAAATTAGCTCTAGGGCTTATTAAACCTGATGATGGAGCAATTTTTATTGATGATTTTGATATCACCCAGGCTAATGAAACAAAGTTAAACAAAATCCGCCAAAAGATGGGAATGGTTTTTCAAAGTGGGGCATTATTTAATAGTTTAACTGTTTATGAAAATGTAGCTTTTCGCCCTCAAGAACTGGGTTGGAAGGAACAAAAAATTGATTCTGAGGTTAAAAAAGTCCTAGACTTTGTTGGTCTATTAGATAGTGCTAATCTTTTACCTGATGCTTTATCTGGTGGTATGCGTAGGCGTGTAGCAATAGCACGAGCAATTGTAGACAACCCAAGTTTAATTTTTTATGATGAGCCTACAGCCGGTCTTGATCCCCCAACTGCCAGATTAATCTGTGAAATGGCAATTAAGCTACGTGATATTAACAAAGTAACATCTCTTTTTGTTACTCATAAACTTGATGATATCCGTTTTCTTTCTAATAAATATGACGGGGAAGATTTTGTAGCCCAAAATGAGCATTTAGAAAAACTTTCTACCAAGATCAGCTTTTTAGTCTTAAATAATGGAAAAATTATTTTTGATGATTTGCCAAAAGAGCTTTGGCGTTCAGAAATTCCTTTTGTTCGCAAGTTTTTATATGGCTAGCAACTTAACTAACCAATACACACAACTAATCTTAGTTAGTTTTCCTTGCGCTAAAAACCAATTTACCTAATATTAGTTCAAAATAAATTAATTGGAGATAACTATGATCAAAAAACTTGTTAAAAATTTTTCTCTACTAGTCATTGCTATTTTATTAACAATTACACTACTACCTAGTGAATCCCTAGCACAAAGAGGAAGAGATAATGATAGAAATGACTATAGACGTTATGAACAAAGATATGCTAAACGAGATGTGTCAGAAATTATAAGACGTGTAGAAGAAGGTAGTGATCGATTCCGCCAAGATTTAGATCGAGATTTAGATCGTAGCAGACTAGATGGAAGCAAAAAAGAAGACAGAATAAACGAAGATGTAAAAAGGTTTGAAGATGCTCTTGACCGCTTGCGCCGTGAATTTGATCGCAATGATAGTTGGTGGGAATCAAGAAACAATGTCCAAGCCGCACTTGATTCAGCAAGACCAGTTGCAACAAGAATGCGTAACAACCCATTTAGCCCAAATGTACAAAATCAATGGAGGAATTTGCGTAGAGACTTAAATAAGCTTGCTTTTGTTTATAATCTTCCTCAAGTTTAAATTTTTGACCCAACCAGAGTGCTAAAACTCTGGTTGGGTCAAAAGCCATTACAGGGCTTAAAGAATTTAAGATTAAACCTTTTAAGCCCTGTAATGGCTTCTGACAATAGGCTAGCCTATCTAGCTTATTTTGTCTTCTGCTGTAACCCCAATAGATATAATTTTTATAGGAATACCCAACTTTTCACTAATAAAATTAAGGTAGGCTTTTATATTTGCAGGAAGTTCTAAAATAGATTTAATCTTATCCATCTTTGCTAACTTAAACTCTTTATAAATTGGACAACAATCTTTTAGTAATTCTGCTAGTTGTCTTTGATATTCCTGAGAAGTTTCTTTAGGCACTTTAATACTGCTAACAAATACTTGATTATTATCTAAATATGTATCAAAAAATTTTTCTACTAAATCTATATTTTTACCAATGTATTGATAACTAGTACAAATTTTAGCTATTGGCAATTCACATAAACGATCTAGGTTAGTAATAGCTAAAAAATCTATATTTTCAACTACTTGACAAGCATATTTAGCTGCAATTAAATCAAACCAACCAACGCGAAAAACACTTTGCCATGGATTATTACCATTATGGTAATCAGGTAGTTTTGTAGTTAATTCTGAGTCTTCTGTTACAAATGGCCCTGCTCCATGTCGGCTACTGTAAGCACGAAGTAAGCCTATTTTCTTAACATCTGCTTGATAACCAGCCGACTTTAACAACCTATCAGCATTAGCAAAAGTAGTCTGGCTTTTTGTCACGTGCGGCCAAAAACCTCGCTCAAAATCTAATAAAACTCCTTGCGCTCCTTCTAAAATTATTGTGCCATTGCTAGCAAAAAATTCTTCTAGTTTTCTCTCATTAACTAACTTTATTTTGCTAATAAAATTAGTATAAGCTTCTGTTAATTCTTCTATATAATAGGGTTGCTTTAACTTTTCTAAGTATTTTATTAATTCTGGGTTGTCTTTTTGTTGGCTAACAAGTTGCTCGGCTAAATCTAATTTAATTTGCCAAAGGAATTTTAACTTTTGGTAAGTTATTTGTTTATCTGCTAAATCTTTGATAAACAATGCTTTATCTTTTAAGTAATGGCTATCTAAAATTGTTTGTCCAACACCTTTTCCACAACTTCCATGACGATTGTCACCACGCGACATTTCTTGCATTTGATTAATAATTTTATGAAATGGTGTAGTTACTAAAGCGTTTCCATCTATGCTAAGCCGAGTTAAAGCATCTGTAACGCCTTTTTCCTCTAAGGCTTTGTTTTCAACAATTAAAGATAAGGGGTCAACCACCATATAGCTAGAAAGATATGTTTTTACATTTGCAACTAAACTACCAGAGCCAAATTGAGCAAAACAATGTGTTAAACCTTCATTTGTGACTACATGATGAGCAGCCTGCGATCCACCATTAAATCTAATTATTGTATGAGCTTGAAATTTCCGGGTAAGGTAATCTGTAACAGTTCCCTTACCTTCATCACCATAACCTAAACCAACTACAATAAATGCTTGTTTTGCCATTTTTGCTAGGTTTTGCTTAAATCCAATGTTTCTTGATCTTTTGTAGGATAATTTAAGAATCTTTCTAGTAGTTTTGTACTTTCAGATTCCACAAAAATTAGATCTCTAGTTTCACTTTTAACAAACTCTTCTTCAACACTGTAATTGATGAAATCAATCAACTTATCATAATAATTAGCAACATTTAATATTCCACAAGGTTTATTATGAATACCAAGTTGTCGCCAAGTTAATATTTCAAAAAGTTCTTCAAAAGTGCCTATTCCACCAGATAAAGCAATAAAACCATCGGAAAGCTCGGCCATCAAAGCTTTTCTCTCATGCATTGAATTAACTACTTTAAGTTCAGTTAGTTGGCGGTGAGCCAGTTCTTTTTCTACCATAAAGTTTGGAATAACGCCTATAACATTGCCATCTGCTTTTAGCACTGCATTAGCGATTTCTCCCATAAGTCCAACATTACCACCACCATAAACTAAACCTATATTTTTCTTAGCCATAAGTTGGCCCAACTCCTGTGCAGCTTTTTTATATTCTTGTTTTGCACCAAAAGTTGAGCCACAAAATACACAAATTCTTTTCATAAACTATTTTCCTAAAATTTCAAAATCCATTTCTTGAGATTGAACACGGTTTTTGTTTGCCAAATCAGTAACAACAACCTGAAAGGTATATCTACCAGAACTTAATTCTGTCCCTAAAACAAATTTGCCGCCAGCTAATAAATTTTCTAAATCTTGTTGGCCTTTTGTATCAATTATTACTTCATTAGTAAATATTTGTTTACCCTCTCGATAAAGAATTGTTTGTTGTTTAAGTATAGGTTTCTTTACTTTAGAATCAAGTTTTGGATTGTAGATATGATAGCTATATTGAAGTAAAGCTCCTGAATGGAATTTTCTAGTAGCTAATGTAATAAGTTCTAGTTCGCTATTTCTATTAGGGTCTTTTGTTCGATCTTCAGCTAAAGTAAGACCTGATAAAGTTAGTTTGTTAGATTTTATTTCAGGTATTTCAACTAATTGACCAGCAGAACCAAGTTTTTTAGTAGTAGTATCTCTAACAACAGCCCTTACTTGATATGTACCTGATAGTTTGGCTGGAGTATTTAAGATAATAGCAAAGCCTTTGTTTAATAGGTCTTGGAGCTTATCTTTCTTTACTTTTAGATCGCTAGTTTGAATTACCCTATTAATTAAATTGCCATTCTTTCCAAATGTAAAAATCAATAATTCTAGGTTAGCTTTCTTTAAATCTTCGCCTTCATCAGTAAAAGTTAGGTTTTTACAATCAATATAAAGTAGGGATCTTACTAAACTACCATTTTTCTTGTCATAGCTAAATAATGGAGTTACTTGCAAATAAATATCTTTAGCACCAAATGGAGAAATAGCAGCATTTATTAATTCCTCTGTAGGTGTAAGTGCTTTGTATTCTTCATCTTTAATACCATAAAAGCCAGTTCTTGTTCTTACGCTTAAGCCGGGAAGTTTTACTTTTACAGATAATTTATGATAAGGGTTTTTAGCATCAAAAGTGCCTTCTTGCGGGCTATAACCAATTAAGTAATAACCTTGTTGATCGGCTAAGGAAGTTTTAATTCCTGTTTCACTTCCAACGCTAAAAATTCCACCTGTAGCACCAGCTAGAGTTCTCATCCCTCTTTGAGTACCAATCTGCAAATTTGCTCGGTTTTCTATTGTACCTTGTATTTGTCTCTCTACATCATTAGAAGCGTTAGTTCCTACTGTAGAAGTAGGGCTAAAATCATCTGCTGCACTTAGTGCTATACCCGGCAGTAATCCCCTAGCATCAACCGTATAACATACAACAGAAGCACGATTGGCTGTTTCTATCAAAGAGTTAATTGATTCTGTAACTATCCTATTAGTTGAATTAACAGTATTCAGAACATCTGCTCTTCTTGTATCAGTATTGATTGAACTACTGGTTTGAGGAAGCCCTGAGCCAAGATCAGCGGGATCTGGAAAACTACCAGAGAAAATAACTAGAGATTTTCTTCCTGGAAGGTTTTTTAACCCATCAATTACAAATTTGATTTCTCTTAAAGAAGCCAAGTATGAACTAAAAATTTGGTTGCCGCTATCACCTGGATCATCTAGCGCGGTTGAGGCTACAGCCTCCACAGAATTAACGCCTGTACGATTAAATCTTGTTAGATTTCCTTTTATTTCTTTAATTGCTGCATAAAGCTGCTGTTTGTTACTAGTAAACTGTTGTAATACGCCAACTCCGGCACCTGTACGAATAATGGCTACAAGGTCTGTAGGTTCTAATTTATCATCAACATATTTCTTAAGATTTGCTTTAACAAGCTCTATTGAATCTAGCGGAAGACCTAGTTCATCAACTACAAAAGCAATTGTGCGGCCAACTTGATTTCTTTGTGCTGTTTGCAAGTTTTTTGATTCAGGATTTGTTTTTGGATTTATTTCTGTGCTGGCAGTTATAACTGGATTTGTTTCACTAGTTTTAGTAGGCTGAAGATCAATAAATGAAAAATTAGTAATCTCTTGTAATTTACCATCTTCATATATTTCAAAATCTTCTGGCTTTAAATCTTTAACTATTCTTCCCTTTTTATCTTGAACTACTACATCAAATTGAATTAATTCTGTAGTAATTTTTACTGCTGGCTCTTCTTCTGTTTGTGGCGATTGAAAGGTTTGTTTTGCAAGTGTAGGTGTAGTAATTGTTGAAAATAATAAAGATATAAGAACAACATATGTAAGTAATTTTGACATAACATCACCTCAATTATAGTAATTTTCCCTGGTCAAAACACTAGCTTAAGTTTTTATTAATAAAGTAGAAATTAAAAACTCTGCCATTCTAACATTAAAACATTTTACTTAGTTTAGAATTGGTAGATAGAGATGTAGACAAGAAGTAAGTTAGTTGTCTGTAGGTGTAAAATTGTAGAGAAATTTTACCTGGTGTAAGCTCTACTTAATTTTCTGAAATATTAAGAAAATCTTCCCAAGCCCGGATTGCTTTTTCAAAATGTTGATTACAAAGCCCATCTGAAAACATAAAATGCTTATATCCAAGTATTTGCATTAGTTTTATATCTGCTAAATCACCTATTGAAACTTCTCCTTTACTTTCAAAACCAGCAAAAATACGTGATGCAACAATAGCATTACTATCACGCTTAATAATTTGCTCTAGTGCAGGCAAAATTTTAGCTTTATTTTCTCCAATATTGATCATTAAATCATCTCGTGCAGCCATTAAAGAACAATTTGCAACTGTATTAATATTAAATCGCTCAATAAAATTTAGTCCTTTTGGTGATTCTATCTTTAACACAATATTAGTGTTATCTAGCTTAAATGGTTGTTTTGCCAGTAAAGCTTGAAAATCTTCTATATCAGAAAATTCTTCTACAAAAGATAACATAAAGCTATTTACTCCTAGCTCACAAGCAGCCGTGATATATTCTAAATCTTCGCTAGTAAAATAACCCTTTATTTTTAAGTTATTTCCATGAATATTAATTGCTTGTCCGCTGCCTACGGCATAACGTGGCGCAGGATCAACATAAATAACATTTCCTTTTACAACTTTTACTTCTGACCATTCATTACCACGAAAAAAAACCTTAGCTGGGCAATCAACCTCTATTTCATGGTTAAGTATTATTTTTCCAAAGTTAGGCACAGCCCAATTAACAATGCGTAGTTGGCGGCCTTTTAAGTCCACCCAGAGTTTTTTCTCAAAACGCTCGGTCAAAGCCAAGATTCTAGTTAATGTCTCTTTTGCAGAATAAGCAGAACAAACCCCAGTGTTATAGCGAACTTCGTCAACTAATGGATGGGAAATAATTTGAGTAAGCAATCTATCTTGATGAACAGGTGGCAAGGTTGCAATAAGCATTTTTTATCCTAAAAAGTTAAAAAAGGGTAAGCGTTTTACTTACCCTTTAAGGTTTTTACACCATAAAATTAAAGTCTTTTAGATTTTCCACCACGTTTTTTACCAGCATCTCGGCTTGGTAGTCCACTACCTTCAATTTTGGTTAAGGCAGTGGCAGTGCTAACAGCTAGCCCTTCAAGTGCTTTTCTAGTTTGGCCTTGGCGTATTTCAGTTTGACCACGACCTTGCATATCTACTAAATAAGTGTCTAGGTCTGAAGTCCCTTCAACTAGTGCTAATGCTCCTAACATCACATCAACAATTGCTTGTGGATCATCAATTAATAGAATATTTTCTGGAGAAATTACGCTTGCCCATTGACGTTTAATTGTTTCATCATCATAACCAGCATATTTTTCTTCCTCGTTCTCGTCAGCAGGTCGCAGATTAGGATCATAATCAAATTCATAGACATAAACATTACTGTCTGAGCCTGTTTTATTTGCTGGTGTTTGACCCTCAAAATGTTTAACTTCTCCATTTATTTCTACTTCTAGTCGAAATGGTGTTGGCGTGTGGCTACGTTCATGAAAACGGTAGTTTTGCACATAAATTTTATAATGACCTTTTTTAGCATCACCTTTTTTCCAACGAATATTTTCTACTGGTTTAGTAGTTTCACCAGATACATTCATATCAACATCCAACCATCCACCACAAGGAGAACGCTTATCACCATAATAAATATGATAATTATTTGGTGTAACTATGTGTAAATCCAAGTCATTACGGTTATTCCAAAGTAGGGATGCACGAATATCTACACCTTCATAAAGTCCGCCTGCCGCCTCAACACGTTTTTTAATTTCTGCATCAATATCGCTTTTTCTTTCTATCCAAGATTTTTGTGGATAGATAAAAAAGACTTGAAATTTTTCTTGTAATTGAGCAAAAACCTGTGCTGCTGGAATATCATCTGGAACATCATCACCAATTAAATTTTTAATATGATTTTTGTCTACTTTGTTATAAAAAACCTTCATCACCTACAAAAAAGAAATAGCCTTTTTTATTTCGTGCTGTAGCATCAAGAATTGAGTGATTAGCAAAATAATATGCCATTAATTCATAAGATTCTTGTCCTGTTCCACCACCACCTTCTTCTAACCAAACTTTACTTAAAGCTTCATCTAGTCGGTTATCGGACTCAAATTGCCCAACTTGAATTGGAGCATTATCAGAATTAGCATCACCAATAGCAGCAAAGCTAACTTCTGGGTCTGGAGCATAGCCTTTTAGGATAATTTGCCCAATAAACATTGGTAATTTACCGTAAATTACTTTTGCATCATCCCCACGAGAGCGTGTAACATCCATAGCAACCACAATAGGGGTAGTAAGAGGATGTTGTGGAGAATCGCGGCATTCTCGTTTTTTACCTTTGATATTTAGGTCAGGGTGACATTCCCGCCTATTAGTTGCAGCATTAGGATCTGAACTATAACCTTGATAAGTAAAAACATCTTGTTGAGTTGAACGGCTACGTTCAGCCACATCACCATCATAATATCCACCACCCATAGTGGTATCTCCTTTCTTGACTAAACAGAGTTACATTTCAAATTTTAAGAATTTCTTTGGCCCCCAAAGTTCCACTACCAATTTATCTAGTTGCTCATGCATTTGCCAGGCATCTTGAGCGCGCTGTAGTGGACTAGGTAAAGTAAAATACTTAATTAATCGTTGAAGTTTCTCATTAATATGACTAGGAATTGTATTGGTTTTTACATCTCCACCTAGTAGAAAGATCATACATTTTCCTACTGAGTAAAGATCTGACGCAGGAATAGGTTTTTTACGTTCTGCTACTTCTGGCGCGCTATAATCTTCATTAAATACCTTAAATTTATCTCCTGTTTGAAAAGGGTTAACTGCTGCATAGCTCCAATCAATTAAAAATAAGTTATGATCTTTTGGTCTAATCATTAGGTGAGCAGGTTCAATATTTCCATGAACTATACCTTTGCTATGAGCATAGCCTAACACAGTAAGTAAGCGGTTAAGTATCCAAACCATATGTTTTTCCGCTACACCATCTTTATATTTTTCTCTAACTGAATAAAGGTCATAGCAATCTGCTAAATAGCCTAAAATCAAGCCAAATTGCCCATCTGTAGTCTTAAATTGGTCATAAAAAGTTGGAAGATATTTGCTGTATCTATTTGGCTGACCAACAAGCAGTTTTAGAACTTTAATTTCATTTTGAGCTAAATCATTATCTGCTGGATCGTCTATAACTTTTGCAACTATCGGTACTGCTTCGCCTGTTTCGCTAGTAAAATCACCTTTATAAATTATTGATAAATCGCCTTCTGCTAAAGTCGAACGCAAATGATATTCACGTTGACGAGTTTTGATAATAAAGTCAATTTCTTCCTCTTCTTCATCAGGAGCATTTGAACCATAAATTTCTTTTTCAATTCTTGTTTTTGCTCTTTCATAAAAGGCTGAAAGCATTGGAAAAGCGTCTGCTGCCATTTTATGATCAGTAGAATTATGGGGGTAGCGATCTGGATGCAAAATTTTAGCAAGTTGCCTATAAATAGCGTTTACTCGCTCTTTTTGTACTTCTTTATCTAACCCAGAAAGAAGCCCAAAAACATCTTCTGACGTTTCGGCCTTTTGCAAAGATTGGTAGGTAGCCTCTAATTCGTTACTCATCAAAACACCTCTTATTTTGTTGACTTTCTACCTTCGTGTATAAAATACACAAACATTTAAAAAACTGCAAGAGGAAATTGTGAAACTTTTCACAATTTTTGATAAAGCTTATGTTCTTTAATATAATCAGCAACATCACGAGTTACAAGGTCTTCAATAGACTCATGTTTGGCTAGTCGTTCCCGGATAAGACTGCCTGAGCCAAAAAGGTTATCTATTTGTAAAACTTGCGCTTGTAGCGGCAAGTCTTCTTTTTCAACTAGATAACCAGGACGGCTAAGAACCAAAAATTTAAGTTCTTGCCAAATTCTTTGACCTTGTTGCCAAACTCTATGAATTTCTGATTTTTGCTCACGTCCACCTGTTATTATATCGCCGCCTACAACATGCCAGATTTGTTGATTTGGAAATTGTTTTTGATAACGCTCATCTAGCAAATAAGTAGGTGTATAAGTATTATTATCTAAATCAAAAAAATCTAGTTCTATTTTAGGTAGCCCAGCAAATCCCCTTTTAACAAGCTCTTTGCGATGATTTAAGGAAATAGCAGAAACAGAAGATTTATCGCTACGAATGCCACAAGGCACAACTACAACTAAGTCAAAAAGCTGAATTAAATTTTCTGCAATTTGACGATGATGTTTGCCAGTAGGGTTAAAGCTACCTCCAAAAATTGCAATTTTAGTTTGTCGAGCAAGTATCATTTTTTTTAATTGTTGGTAACGTTCAGTAAAATGGGCAGATAAAACAGATTCGCGTAAATCACTACCAAAAGCGCGTTTGCTAACAATAGGAACTGGAACGCTTTGGACACGCTTAAAATAAGAGCTATGAAACAGTCGCCAATGTTTTTCTAAATCATTAAGAAAGTCTTGTTTACTGATAAAAAGCCGATGTAAAGTGTCTGGCTCTAGTTTTAATTCTTTTTCCAAATTGTCTTCCAGATATTTTTCTAAAAACCATTCTGGATTAAGTCGAAAATCTGTAAAAGCCCTAACCATTTCATCATGGTAGCCTCTGCGGTTTAGACTGCCATAATCAAAAGGATCTTTTTGATTTTCCCGTAGTTCTGCTGTTGGAGCAATTTCAAAACAGCTTTGAGGAATAACTTCTTTTTTATAAATTATTTTATTTAAGTAATCTGCTAATTGATAAACTTCCCTTTTAACAAGATCTCCAATAGGTGCAATAAATCCAGCCATATCACCATAAAGCGTACCATAACCAAACGCTGCTTCTACTTTGTTCCAATTAGAACTAAAAACAGCTTGTAGATTTTAGGCTTTAGCAGCGAGGATTTCCATTCTTACCCTAGCTTGAATATTTTGATAACTCGCGCTACCTACCTCAACATTAGTTTTTTGAGCAATTAGGTCTACTATTTCTTGAATTGGGCAGACTTCATAAGCTACTTCTAAATTTTTTGCTGTTTCTTCGGCAATTGAGCGAGTTTCTTTACTATTGTATCTTGAAGGCATGTTAATTGCGGTAACATTTTCTTTTCCTAACACATCAACATAAAGAGCTAAAGTTAAAGCAGAATCAATTCCCCCACTTAAACCAACTATTACCCGTCTATAATTAGGCGGGAGAGTTTGAAAATACTCTTTAATTGCATAACTAACAGCTTGATAAAGCTCTTTTGTATCATCTAAAGAAGGATTTGGAAGAGGCTGTATATTATCACTAAAGGTAAATTCTTTAGTTCCAATTTCGTAAGCACCCATAGAAAAAATAATATTTCCTGATTGATCATAAATTGTGCTGCTACCATCAAAAACAACTAAGTTTTTTCCAGTATTTTGAAGCCCTGCATTATTTACATAAATAAAAGGCGTTTTTGCTTCCTTAAGTAATTCTTTTACTACCTCATGACGTTTTCTATTTTTTTGCCAACTCCAAGGAGATGCAGATAAGTTGATAATAAGCTCTGCTCCATTATTTACTAAATACTTCGTAGGGTTATAGCAATAATCATCATGCCACATATCTTCACATAAAATTACACCTATATTTATAATTCCAAGCCGAGTATTTATTTCAAAAGGAAAAAAATAGTCTGTTATTTTAGGTATTTCGCTATCTTGTGAGCTAGTTTGTAATTTTTCTTCAAAAAGCTTACGCATAGAGTAAAAATGTCTATCATCATCAAAAATACGGTAGTTAGGATGAAGTGTTTTATAAGTATAACCAACCCATTTACCATTTTGAGCTACTAAAGCACTATTAAATTTACGTAGGTGACCATTTTCACCCTTACTTTTTGTTTCTAAAGTAATATTGCCCCAAATAGCTATAATTTCACCTTGAGTAGCAATTCTAATTTGTTCATTACATCGCTGTGCATCTTTAATAAAGCTTTCATCGTCGTATAAATCGCCAATGATGTAACCTGTTACACACATTTCAGGAAAAATAATTATATCTGATGCAGTTTCTTTAGCCTGTTGAATTTCTTTAATAATATAGTCCCGGTTTAGATCTGGCCGTCCAGCAATAACTGGCATTTGAGAAATAGAAATTTTAAGTTTATTTAGTTTATTCATAGCGCGATGCTCCAACATTTTCATTAACCAACAGTCTTATGAAATCTAAAAACCTTGAACTTTAACTAATATTTAATAACTAATATTCTTTATGTATATAAATTGTATATTTTTTGTAAAGTAAGGATTATATTCTAATAGTTAACTATTGGCTTTCCATTATTTTTTTCTGTACAATATCTATGCCAAAAATAAATTAAAAGTTAGTTAAAAGCTTCCAATAAGTTTTAATGGAGTTTATATTTATGAAACAGTGCTTAAAGTGTAAGAAAGAATCTTCTAATGCTTCAGAACCTTGTCCTTATGATGGTGGTAGGCATCTGTTTGATGAACTTTTAGGCATTACAATAGATGGTAAATATAAGCTAGAAAAATGTATTGGTCGCGGAGGTATGGGAGCAGTTTATCTTGCTACACATATTCAAGTTAATAACAAAGTAGCAATTAAAGTTTTGCTTAAAAGCCTTATAGAAGCCCATCCTGCTGCTTATGATCGCTTCCGCCGAGAAGCTCAAGCAACTGGCCGTATAAAACACCCAAATGCAGTATCAGTAACAGACTTTGGACAAACTGATGAGGGAACAGCTTATCTAGCAATGGAATATGTCGCTGGCGCACCTTTACGCCGGCTTTTAGATAAAACGCCAAAATTACCTTTAGACCATTTCTAAATTTAGCAAAACACATCTGTGCTGGAATTTCTGCTGCTCATAAAGCTGGAGTTATTCACCGAGATATAAAGCCTGATAATGTAATGGTTGAAATTATTGATAATCAAGAAGTTGCACGTGTTTTAGATTTTGGTATTGCTAAACTTAGAGATAATCAACAACATACAAATTTAACAGAAACAGGCGCGTTATTAGGGACTCCTAATTATATGTCTCCTGAGCAATGTACAGGCAACCCCATAGATCACCGTACAGATATTTACTCTCTAGGTATAATGTTTTATCAAATGATTTCTGGAGAATTACCTTTTAAGGCTGTTAATGCTCCAGCATTAATAATTATGCATGTTACCCAGGCCCCGACACACTTAAAAGAAATTTGTCCAAGTGTACCAGAACCACTTGCCAAGGTAATAATGCAAACACTAGAAAAAAATCCTAATGATCGTCAGCGTTCTGTAGTTGAACTAATAGAACAGCTAGAAGCCGCCCTTATCCCAAATGCTAGTCAATGGCGGGTAGTTTATTATGGACTACTTGATACAGGTGACAGCACTAGACAAAAGTTTTTACAAGGTATCCAACAGGACTTTGGCATTTCTGCTACCCAAGCAGAACAAATAATTTCATCAAAAGGAATGAGCTTAAAGAAAACTCAAACCCAAGCAGATGCCTGTAAAATTGCTGATAAACTTCGTAGCATTGGAGCTAATGTAAAAGTTGAATCTATCATAAGTGAAAAATCCTTTGACTCATCTAATAACACTATTGCTCCAATCAAAATTGGTCAAACACCTGTCAATGAACCAACTGTTGACCCTTTACTTGAAACTGATAGCTATAAAATGCTTTCCTATGTGACAGAAAAAGCTAAAGCTAGCACAGGTGAATTAGGAGGACATACTGATAACTTATCAGAAGATGCAACTGTTAATTTTTCTAATACAATAGGAACTAAAGCATATTCCTCATCCCCTGTCTTAAGTTCATCTAATTTACCACCTTCTAATACAGATCAACTACCAACCCAAATCAACACACTAAATAATAATGCTAGTCCTAATACCAGCCCATTACCTAATGCAGCAACTATTATAGAATCAGCATTTTTATGGAAACTTAATTTAGATGGTCAAATACATGAAAATTTAACTGAAGAAACTATTGAAGCCTGGGTTGTATGTTGGAATCACCCTTTTTATTCAATACTATACTTATCTTTGTGTCAAAGATGATACTTATTATGTATTACTCTCTAATAAACTCAATGTAGCTACAGTTAGAGAAAAACTTCAAGATAGACTAAAAGAAAGAAGAGTTTATATTCCAGATGATCAAATTGCTGTAATAGCTGATTATAAAAAGCAAAATGTAGCTGTTTCTATTAATTTTAAACAACCGTTGATTTTTATCCCTATTCGTTATGAAGTAAAACGCCAAAGCAATATAAAAATTACTATGGATCAATTACTTCAAGTTACTGAAGAAGATAAAATTGAGTTAGTTGGAGTAACAGAAAATGAAATAGAAGATTATCGTAAGAAAAAGGCTGAAGAAGAGGCAGCAAAAGCACAAAGTGGTTATGTAGCAGATCGTCCATTAAATGAGCGAGATGCCTTGATTTTAGAATTAGGAAATCAGGAAAAAGGGATTTTACCTAGTCGAGGTTTAATTAGACAAGCAATTCGAGCTAAACAACAAGAATAAAGGTTTTATGCTAGAAACAGACTTAAAAAAAACGGCTCTAACTTATTTTAAGAAAGGCTTTCAGGCCCAAAATAGCGGTAATTTAAGCGAAGCTATAAGCCTTTATAAAAAATCTATTGAAATCTTCCCTACAGCAGAAGCACATACATTCTTAGGCTGGGCATATAGCTTTCAAAACCGCTTAGAGGAAGCAATTGCTGAGTGCCATCAAGCAATTGCCGTAGATAGCACCTTTGGCAATCCTTATAACGACATTGGAGCATACTTAATAGAAAAGGGTGATTATAGTGCAGCTATTGATTGGTTAAAAAAAGCTATGATAGCACCTCGTTATGAGTGTTATTTTTATCCACACTATAATTTGGGTAGGATCTTAGAGAGGCAAGGAAAATATTTAGAAGCTATTAAACATTATAGCAAAGCATTAAACTATAACCCTAACTATACATTAGCCTTTAAAGCTGTAAGAAAAATGCAAAAATTATTAAATTAAGAATATTTAGTAATAAGCGGTCAATTGTTGACAAACAATTTTTAAGTCAACTAAGATTTGGGGTTATCACAAAGTGTTTTTTCCGAAAGGTCATCAGCAAATCTATGCTCGGCGAACAAATTGGTAATGTTGGAATACGTGCCGCAGATGCTATCGTGCGTGCAATTGCAAGTTTACGACCCAACCCCAATCATCTTACCTTCGCTGGTCTATTAATCAATATTGCAGCAGGCATTATTTTTGGCTTTGGATATTTTTTTATAGGTGGCTTAGTGCTACTTTTTGCTAATATTTTTGATATTCTGGATGGTCGAGTAGCTCGTTACACTGGAAGAGTCACCAAATTTGGTGCTTTTTTTGACTCGGTAATGGATCGCTATTCAGATATTATTGTTTTATTAGGTATAATTATTTATTACTCTCGTGATACTGTTGATCATAGTACCCTTTATGTAGCTTTAACAGGAATTGGTTTAGTAGGTTCTGTACTAGTTAGTTATACTAGAGCTAGAGCAGAAAACTTAATTTCTGGTTGTAAAGTAGGTTTCTTAGAAAGACCAGAAAGAGTAGTATTATTAATTATTGGTTCATTAACAGAAATTGGCCCGGCTGATCATCCTTTATTACACAAGATGAGAGCCGTAATTTGGGTTTTAGCAGTTCTTTCTCATTGGACAGTCATCCATCGAGTTTATCACACTTGGAGAGAATTAGAACGTGAAGCAATTGAAGCAAAAGCTCAAGCTGCATTAGAAGAAAAAGAAAAAGTAGATGGTTCTAAATCTGGCTTAAATGATGTTGCTGCATCTCGTGCTTAAACATCTAACCTAGAAAGAAAAGTGAGGTATAAGTTATGGTATGTCCTTGTTGTGGTCAAAAAATGCTGCAAGAGACTTTAAGTTGTAACTGTGGAGCACAGGTAGTTGGGCCACCCTTAACCGAACCTGCTTATTTTGTCCCTCCAGTCGGCCGTGCAGTAGCCTCAATAACTCTAGCCGTTATTAGCATCTTTGCATTTATTTGGAAATCATTATTTATCTTTACAATCTTATCTTTATATTTAGCCTTTACAGCACGTAAAAGAGCATTGGTAGATTCACGTCATTTTGGTGGACTACGTACAGCAACTACAGCCTTAGTTTTATCTTCTATAATAGTTGCTGGTATGCTTACTTATGTTGGTTTAGGAATACCTAAGTACTTTAAAGTGCAAGAAGAAAAACAACAAGCAGCAACTCGCGCTAAAATGTACCATTTAGCTGCTTCACTTTATGAGTATAAGATAAAACATGGTGCTTATCCTGTTAGTTTAGAAGAATTAAGATCTGAAACTGCTGAAACCGCTGAACTTGTAGATTTTTGGGAAAATAAATTAAAATACAAAGCTACAGCAGAACTTGCTGTAGATGCTCAAGTTGGCAAATTGCCTTTCTTTAATCAATATCAATTAGTTTCGCATGGTGCTGATGGTAAGCTAGGAACAGCAGATGATTTAGTAATGGTGGACGGCATTATTTCTAGTTCTACTAAAATTACTATCTCTGAAGAAGAATCTTCTGAAGAATAAATCTAGTCTTAGAATCAGTAATTACAACAATATATGTTTAAAAAACTTCTTATTGCCAATAGAGGTGAAATAGCTGTCCGAATAATTCGGGCTTGTCGTGAACTAGGCATTTCACCTATAGCTATTTATTCTGATGCCGACCTTAATGCTTTGCATGTTCGTTTAGCTGACGAAGCTTATCATATTGGGCCAGCACCCTCGATAGAGAGCTATTTATCCATTGAACGAGTTATTGATATTATTGAACGTTCTAAAGCGGATGCTGTACATCCTGGGTATGGATTTTTATCAGAAAATGCTAAGTTTGTTGAGGCTGTTTCAACCACTCAAGCTGTTTTTATTGGCCCATCTGCTTCAGCAATGGAAATGATGGGAGATAAAATCCGCGCCCGCCAACTAGCTAAAGAAGCTAAAGCTCCTGTTGTTCCAGGAACAGAAGAACCGCTTGAATCTTTAGCTGAAGCTGAAAAAATTGCTCAAGAAATAGGCTTTCCTGTAATGCTAAAAGCTGCTGCTGGTGGTGGTGGTAAAGGAATGCGTCGAGTTAATAAACTTTCAGAGCTAGCAGGGGCCTATAATATAGCTCGTTCTGAAGCTTCAGCAGCCTTTAAAGATGCTACTGTTTATTTAGAAAAATATATTGTTCGTCCAAGACATATTGAAATACAGCTAATAGCTGATAAAGATGGAAATTATGTTTATTTAGGTGAGCGTGAATGCTCAATTCAACGACGTAACCAAAAAGTAATAGAAGAATGCCCTTCCCCAATTAATAGCGCGGAATTAAGAAAACGAATGGGAGAAGCAGCTATTGGTATTGCTCGTCAAGCAAACTATTATAATGCTGGTACAGTAGAATTTTTAGTTGACCAAGACCATAATTTTTACTTTTTAGAAATGAATACCCGCCTTCAAGTTGAACATCCTGTAACAGAACTAGTTACAGGAGTTGACCTTGTAAAAGAACAAATTAATGTAGCTCTAGGAAAACCCTTAAGCTTTACTCAAGCGGATATTCACTTAAGAGGTGCTGCTATTGAATGTCGTATTTATGCTGAGGATGCAGATAAAAACTTTATGCCTAGCCCTGGAAA
This sequence comes from Blastocatellia bacterium, assembly GCA_016713405.1. Taxonomy (NCBI): domain Bacteria; kingdom Pseudomonadati; phylum Acidobacteriota; class Blastocatellia; species Blastocatellia bacterium. The sequence continues at coordinate 207,426 of JADJPF010000027.1, read as the reverse complement.
ATAACTAATCTATCTACTCCTAGCGGCCCTGGTGTACGTGAAGATAGCGGGGTTTATTCAGGTTATGAAGTACCTATTTATTATGACCCTCTACTATCAAAACTATGTGTTTGGGCATCAACTCGCCAAGACGCTATTGCACGTCTAGCTCGTGTGCTAGATGAGTATAAAATCGATGGCATTAAAACTACAATTCCTTTCTTTAAGGAAATTATTAAGCAAGCAGAATTTATCAATGGTGATTTAGACACAGGTTATCTTGAACGTAATTGGCAAAATTTACCAAAATCACCTTCTGAAACTTCTAAAAAATTGCTTGACCTAGCGGCTTTAGTAACAGCACTTAACCACCAAAAAAATAATCAATCTCAAACAAATGATTCTAAAGAGCATACAGAGAAGGAATCTGCTTGGAAATTAAGTGCTAGAGTAAAGGGAAGAAATTTTTAACCAACAAAATATATGAAATTAGAAATTGAAATTGCTAACAAAATAGTTGTTGTAGATTGGCATGAAAAAGACCAAAAAATCTTTGCTAACATTGATGGAACAAATTATGAAGTGCAAGTCTCTAAACCAAATAATAACACCTATACGCTACTAGTAGATAATCAAGTCTATGAACTAAGGGTTAATGCTAGCAATCATTCTGAAATTTCTATTGGTGATCAAGTAATTAACTCTAAAGTAGTTGACCATAGAAAGCAGCATCAAAAATCAGACGCAGCCTTAGCAGGAATCCAAGCCATTACTGCTCCTATGCCAGGGCGAGTGGTTCAGGTACTAAAAAATGTTGGAGATGAAGTCAAAAGTGGTGAAGGTATAGTAGTTGTGGAAGCTATGAAAATGCAAAATGAATTAGGCGCACCTAAAACAGGTATAGTAAAAGCAATTAAAGTAAAAGTGGGTCAAACTGTAGTTGCAAGCGAAGTTTTAGCAATAGTTGAATAATTTTGGAGTTTATTTAATGTCAGAGTTTGTAAAAGTAGCAAAAATAAAAGATATTGCAAAGGGGAAAAATAAAGTAATAGAACTTAATGGCCGTCCCGTTGCTATTTTTAACCATAATGACTCTTTTTATGCTATTGATAATGTTTGTCCTCATAAGGGTGCGCCTCTTAATGAAGGTGTTTTTATGGGAAATATGGTAATTTGTCCTTGGCACACTTGGACATTTGATGTTAGCAATGGAAATTGTATAACTAACCCAAGAGCTAAAATTTCCTGCTTTGAAATAAAAGTAGAAGGTGACGAAATTTTTCTTAAAGTAAATTAATAAGGTTTATTTTTCCTTTTAACACTGCCAAACAAAGTTGTTATCTCTCTGTTATTATTCGGCCAATTATAATAAGTTCTATGTTCTTGTTGATTAGGATATCTATCAAATAAAGTTGTTATTTGTTGACTATCTGGCTCTTGCAAATTACTAAAATTAAACTGTTTACTGTATTGTTTGATTAATTTAGCAATTGCAACTATCACATTAACTAGAGGTATAACTACACCTATCCATAACCCAGCAGACAAACACACTAAAGCTAAAATAACATTTAATGTTATAGCTACTAGCTGTCTTCTATTATTTGAGTTTTGTTCTTCGCTCTGTGTTTCCAGTAAAGCAAATCTAGGCGACCATAAAGACGTAGTTATTTTGGAGTTTACCATAAAATCTTTTTCTACATTACTACAACGTAAGCACTCTTCCGTTATCGGGTTAAAAAAATCGGTTTGGTGACAAATTTCGCAACGAGTTGCTGCTTTTTCTCTTTTTACTATAACTTGTTGTTTTTCCATAAGTTACCCATTTTGCTTTTAAAATAACTAATGCCCAATAATTATATGATTTTATTTTAAGTAAAACCAACGAATTATTGAGCATTTAAGTTTTTACTTTTAATCTAAAACAGGCACAGGACGACGCTCATCATTAACCGCTACATAAACCACTTCTGCTTCTGTAACTTTTACTTTTTGTTTTTGTGCAGCAATAATGCGCTCAGACTCAACATAAACTTTTACAGTGATTGAAGTTCTACCTATTTTTACTGTTTCGGTATAAAAACTAACTAAATCTCCTACAAATACTGGTTCAATAAAAATCACTTCATGCATTGCTACTGTAACTACTTTTTTATTGCTATGTTTATGAACCTCTATTGCTCCGGCCTGGTCAATATAGCTAAGTAATACTCCTCCAAATATTGTCCCATGTGAATTAGTATCACGAGGCATCATTACTACCCTAATGGCAGGGATTCTTTCTTGAGTCATAAATCTCCTTCAAAGTTTAATTTAGCGTACATAAGGCCGTAGCTGTTCAATTCGAGTTGCTATATCAGTGACAGGCATTTTTTTATACATTTCTGGTAGCATTTCCTTAGAAGTTGACTCACGAACTGCTACTAATGTTTGATACTCAATAGCTAATTCATCTCGAGCCGGGGTAAATTCATTAGAAACTTCTATTAAATCTTCTTGACTAACAACTTTACGTCCAGCATTTCGGGCATTTCTACGGCAACGAATTAAAATTGCTTCAATATCAGCACCAGAAAGTGATAATTCATGTTTGGTTAAAGGTGTCCAATCAGAAATAGTATGATCAATGTTATTTTTCTTAACCATCGCCTCAGCAATTTCCATTCTTTCTTCCTCTAGTTCTGGATAAAAAAGCGAAATATGTTCCTCACAACGGCCTTGACGCTTTAAGTCAATAGGTAGCAAATCTGGGCGACAAGTCATTAAAATCCACAAAATACGACCTCGATTTTCTGGACTACCCATTGCATTTGCTAGTTTAGAGAAGATACGAGAATCAACATCACTTCCACCGCCACCGCTATCACGGTTTCCTAATGTCGCGTCTGCTTCATCAATTAGTACAACAATAGGAGCAAGTGTAGTTAGTAGAGTAAGTATTTTTTCTAGGTTAGCTTCTGTAGAACCTACCCATTTATCACGGAAATTTTTTAGCTCAATTACATTTAAGCCACAATCCTTAGCAAAACATTCGGCTAAAAAGGTTTTACCTGTTCCTACTGGGCCAGATAGTAAAATTCCCATTGGTGCTTCTTCTGTAATACCATCCTTAATAATTTTAGCGATATTACGTAAAAATTCTTTTGCCTTCTTCATTCCTCCAACATGCTCTAGCCCATATTTTGGCGTGACAAACTCAACTAGTCCAACACATTCACTTTCAATAATTTCTTTTTTCTTATTACGTACAATTTCGTAAGTTAAACCTTCGGCATTTACTGAAGCACTACGAACCATAGAAGTAATATGAATACGGTTTAAGCCTGAAGACATATGAGAAAACTGTTCTTCATTCATTTCAAAACGGATACCAGGATTCATAACACGAAAATAACGAATATAGCTTAAGCGTTCTTCATAGTCTGGATAAGGAATTTCAATGTTTACAAGGCGTGGATTTTCTCTAATTCGTTGATTTACATCTGAAACACTTTCAGTAATAAAAATAATTGGGTTATGAGCAGGTTTATCTTGAGTAGTAGTAATCCATTTTTGCAGTGTCACCCATAAATTGCGGTCTTCACCTGACATATAGCTAACTTCGCTAGCAGGAATAATTGATTCTAAAAAGTTAATTACTACGCCACATTCACCAAAAAATTGCTCTGCTTGATCCCCTTTATCTGTGCGCCATTGTTCATAAAAAAACTGTTCTAAATAAGGAATTGCTCTTGCTGGATCACGTGGTAAGGTAGGGGTAATATTCATTTGTTTTTTAGTTGCTGCTAAAGGATCGGCTACTTTCATATCAGCAGCAAAAACCCGTTCCATTTCAAATAGCAAATCTCTTTTGCTTGCTTGTATGCCGTTGCTACGGTTATAAAGTAAAAAGTTGCGATCCTTAAGCAAATAACCTAGAAAACTAATCAAATTAGAATAGCTATTTTTTAACCAAATCAGGTCATAAATATTATGATAGAGCAAAAACCGACTAGCTTCCCCAGAATTATACTTACGCACCAAAGTAGCAGCCCATTTTGGCAATTGCCTAATTTCTTCTTCATTACCGCCTAATAGTTTTTTTCTTTCAACATTAAGTAAAGAACTCATAATTAAGACTCCAGATATGGGTGATTTTCAAACAAGAAACGATATTCTATCATTAGGTTAGGAAAAGCAAAACGCTTAAACCATAGTCTTAAAGCTATTTGCTTTCGTCACCATATTTTAAGTCTAATAACTTTGCCTTATCGTTTTTGCTAATATTCAATATAAATAAATTATTATATTCATTCTCATTTATTTCTTGAATTTTTATATTTCCTAATCTTTCAATTATAAATGGTAATGTATTTGAATGACCTACAACTAATATATTCTCACCCTTGTGCTTACTTTCTATTTCATTTAGTAATTTATCTGTGTTTTTTGCTTCAATTATTTTTATAGGAATATTGATTATTTCTGATAATGGTTTGGCTGTTTCTTGTGTTCTTGTAAACTCAGTTGCATATATAGCATTAATACCAACATTTTTTAAGATTTGAGCTAATGTTTTTGCTCTTTGCTGTCCAATCTCGCTTAAATTAGGGTTATTGTCATTGGATTTTGCTTTTTCTGCATGTCTTACTAAAATGACTGTTGTTATTTGTGATTTAGCAACCTCTGATAAAACTACTGTATTATTAAAGTATATATAACCAACAATAAAAGATAATAATAACATCACTAAATTTGCTTTTATGATTAACCTTTTAACAATTCCAAAACTCCCAATTCTATCTTTCATCAATTTTCCTTTCAAAATTACTAAACTTTACAAATTTTAATTTGTTGATTATGTATAACATAAATATCCTTTGGATAAATATTATTACTAGCGTTGAACGTAGTTTGCAGCGAAACGGTTAAACTATTATCATTTATTAGTTTTTTCTGCTAAAAGTAACTTAAATAGCAAATAAATTAACTTAAAGAATTAAACAAAGTGCATTTTTTAATTGTAAAACTAAGCTCTATTGGAGATGTTGTCCATACTTTGCCGGCTGTGGCAGCACTGCGTCAAGCCTATCCTAAAGAGCGTATTACTTGGGTAGTTGAACGCTCTGCATCAGCTATTTTGCTTGATAATCCTACTATAGACCAACTAATTATTATTGACACCAGGCGTTGGAGGAAAAACTTTTGGCAACCTCCTACAATACAAGAATTTATATCATCCATAAAAACACTTAGAAAACATCCTGTAGATATAGCACTTGATTTTCAAGGATTACTAAAATCTGCTTCTATTGCTAGACTTTCTCGTAGTAGCAAAATATTAGGTTTTTCCAACATTGGTTTAAGAGAAAAAGCTAGTCGATTTTTTTTAACAGATCAAATTGATATTAACGACCAACAACACGTTATAGAAAAAAAAACTTTACAACTTGTAGCAAGTTTAGGAATAGATATAAAACAGCCTTTTCAATTCCCTATTTCAGTTCCAAAGACAGATGAACTCTATATTGATAAGTTGCTTGAAAATTTACAAGTTACAGAGTTTGCAATTATTAACCCTGGTGGGGCTGGCCGACTAAGCTTTGGTCAGCAGAAAAGTTTGGTCAAATGGCTGATTGGCTTTGGGAAAATTATAAATTACCAAGTTTAGTAACTTTTGGGCCAGGAGAAGAAAACCTAGCTCAAAGGGTTATTAAAGCAAGCCGTTCAAGTCATTGTTATAGTGTTACTACTAACTTAAAACAATTTGTTGCACTAGCTCGACGTGCTACATTATTCTTAGGTGGTGACACTGGCCCGTTACATTTAGCTGCTGCTTGTCAAACACCAATTGTAGGAATTTATGGGCCAACTCAACCAAAACGCAATGGCCCTTTTGACAAAGCAGATTTAACCGTAGGACTAGAAGATTTAGCCTGTCGGGTTAATTGTCATCGTCGGCGTTGTCCAACTAATAATGAATGTATGGATATTTCACTAAACACAGTAGCAAAAGCTATTGAAAAACGTTTATCAAAAACAAAGTTATGGCAAATTGGAACTTATCTCAAATCTCACGCCGCGGGCGTGTCCCATTAGGCTTTTTATTAGGTCTTTCTTCTTTGGTACTAGCTACACCTACTCTTTGGAGCGTCTTAGCTGGTACTGTACTAGCTTTATTTGGCCTGGCTTGGCGGGCTTGGGCATCAGGACATTTAAGAAAAAATGAGCAACTAGCCATTAGCGGCCCTTATGCTTATACTCGTAATCCGCTGTATTTCGGCAGCTTTTTCCTTGGAACTGGCTTTGCGTTAGCAACTGCACGATGGGAAATAGTAATCGTATTTGTACTATTTTATTTACTTATTTATTCTTCAGTTATGAAATCTGAAGCAGAACACATGCAACAAATTTTCCCAGATCACTATCCAAATTACGCAAAAAACGTTCCGTTATTTTGGCCGAAATTTAGTGCTTGGCAAACAGCAGCAAAACGGGATTTTGATTTAAGTTTATATTTAAGATATCGTGAATATCGTGCTTTGTTAGGCACAATGGCAGCTTTAGCAATACTGGTAGCAAAAATTTACTGGCTACCATTAACTTTTAAATAATTTTTCATGGTGAAGGCTATGAGACTAATACTTATTTTAACTTTAATTATTTCCTTTGGTTTTGTGGCTGTTAGTGCGCAGAACAGTCCAAAAGCTTTAGAACAACCTGTAGAAAAATCAGAAAAACAAGATAAATTTGCTCCAGTCCGAGAGCCATTAAAAAGCTCTTTGCCCTTTCAAAATAATGAGCAGCTTACCTATGAATTAAGACTTTCTCGTTTTCCAATTTATGGAACTATTGGAGAATTATCATTTGTTGTTAATGAGGAAGCTATAACAGTAATTAACAATGCTGTTGATAATAAAACCAACAGAGAACCTAAACTAGAAAATACAGAAAAGCCCTTATCAGAAAACAAAGAAACAGCTAGCCCAGAAAGCCTTGCTATAAATAAATCTACTGATAAAACGCCTAGCCAGTGGAAGTTTAGCGTTACAGCAAAATCAAAAGGTATTTTGACTAGCATTTTCCGAATCAATGTCAATGATTTATTTACATCCTTTGTAAACAAAAATGATTTTAATGTTACTAAAACTGTAAAAGTCATTGATGAAGGCAAGAAACATCGAGAAATGGTAGCTGATTTTGACCAAAATAAACAAAAAGTAAGATGGATAGATACAGACTTAAAAACTCAAAAAGTTGTTCGCAGCAAAGAAAACCCTAGCCTAAGTTGGGTGACAGATATTGTTAATGGCTGGTATGTAATGAGAGCGCAACCACTTACAATAGGCAAAACTTTTGCTTTTCCATTAGCTGATGAAGGTGAGACTTACGAAATTGAAGTTGATGCGTTGGAAAAAGAAAGTCTAGAAACTGATTTTGGTAAGTTTTCTACTGTAAAACTAGAAATGAAAATATTTAATGGCAAATATATTAGACGTAAAGGAAGACTTTTTCTTTGGGTGACAGATGATAGCCGCCATGTCCCGCTACGCGCCCAAATTAAAAGCTCTTTTGGCACTGTTACAGCTACTTTAACTGAAATGAAAAATGTGAAAAATCTATGATTATCTATGAATTAAATGCCCGTGTTTATGGAAAGAACTTTGATCAAATTAGTGATCAAGAGCTACAACAATTAGTAGATTTAGGTTTTGATTGGCTTTGGCTAATGGGAATTTGGCGAACAAGCGAAGGCGGCAAGGTTGTAGCACAAGGAATTGAACCTGATTTTGAAGCCTCACCCTATGCAATTGTTGATTATCAAGTAAATCCTGATTTAGGTGGCGAGGGTGCATTAAAAGATTTGGTAAATCGCGCCCATAAACTAGGCTTAAAAGTTATGGCTGATTTTGTGCCAAATCATATGGCAATTGATAGCCCTTTGATTGACTCCAACCCAGAATTTTTTATTCATAGTAACCGAGATTTACGCGATGAATTAGACCGAGATTATTTTTTCCATCCTGGCGGAAAACACTTAGCACATGGACGAGATCCTTATTTTGCCGGCTGGACAGATACAGCACAACTTGATTACACACACCCAGAGCTAAGAAAGCACCAAATTAATGAGTTAAAGCGTATAGCCAACCTAGTTGACGGCTTGCGCTGTGATATGGCAATGCTGGTTTTACGCGAACAAATTAAAAATCAATGGTTTCCTAAAGTTGGTTGGGATGCTTTTAATTACCATATGCCCAATGAATTTTGGTCAGAAGCAATTCAAGCTGTTAAAGAAATCCACAAAGATTTTATTTTTATGGCCGAAGTTTATTGGGATAAAGAGTCTTATTTACAACAACTTGGCTTTGATCTAACTTATGATAAAAAGCTTTATGATCTGCTAGAACATTCTCAACTTCACCAAATTGTTAATTATCTACAAAATGTTTCTAATGATTATTTATCTCGTTCAGTACACTTTTTAGAAAACCACGATGAGGAACGCGCAGCAAATCGTTTTGGCAATAGACAACGCCCAGCAGCAATTTTAAGTTATGCAATTTTAGGTGTTCCATTTGTCCATCAAGGCCAAATGGATGGTTTAACAGAAAAAATTCCTGTCCAACGAGTTAAACCGCTAAAACAAGAAACAGCAGACGAAAAATTACAAAAATTCTATGCTCAGTTGCTCCAATCTATAAAAGACCCTGTGTTTAGACATGGTGAAATGATTACTTTAGGTGAACAATCTGGAGTAATTTTAGTTAGGCGACAATACGAAGGACGAACAATTTTAGTTGGTGCAGATATTGTTAATGAGCCTGGCAAATCAGGCAGTCCTGCTTTAAGTATTCCATTAATGCACTTAAAAATTTCTCCTGATAGCCAAATCCGCTGTTTAGATCACTTAACAGGCCAAAGCGTAGAACTTGCTACAAACAATAATGGCAATTTAGTCTTACCTCCAGCAGCAATAGCTAGTTGGCCTCAAACAGGAGGATTTTTATTAGAAATTTTTACTAACTAATTTAGATAAAGCCTCTCTAGCAACTTGGCGTAAGTAAGGGTTTTCTGTTTCATCATTTATTAATTCCTCCAAGGTTTTTTTAGCTTCAGGATTTGGAATTTTTCCTAAAGAATCTATTGCTCCCTTTTGTACATTAGTTTCTTCATCTTTAAGAGCTTTTATTAAAAATGGGACAGCCTCATCTTGTCCTAAATTTCCTAATGCTAAAGTAGCGGCTAACCTTATTTCTTTTTGTTTGTTATCTAAAGCATTAATTATTGTAGGCAAAGCACTTTTATCTTTTAACTTTCCTAGAGCAAAAATAACTTTTTCACGCACAAAATCTTCTTTATCTTTACTTGCCTTAAGTAAAGCTGATAAAGCTTTAGGATCCGCTATTTCACCTAATGCTTTTGCAGAAGCAGCACGAACCCAAGCAAAAGGATCTTTGAGACTTTTAATTAAAGCTTGTGTAGCGCGTGGATCAGCTATTTTTCCAAGCAATTCTGCAATTTTAGCTCTTGTGCTAGCTTGGTTATCTTTTAAGGCTTTTATTAAAACTGTCAGTGATTTTAAGTAAGGTGCTTTATTTAAGCTAACTAATTTTGTTAAAGAATCAGCTACACAAAAGCGGACTTCTGGATCTGGATCTTTTATAAGTTTAATTAAAGCTGGAATAGCTTGCGGGTCAGCTATTTTTCCTAAAGCTCTTACAGCATTAATATGCACTTGAGCATTGTTATCAGCTAGGCTTTTTATCAATCCTTGAACTGCAATAGGATTTTTTAATGTTCCTAGGCCAATAGCAGCAACGGAACGAACCCTAAAATAACTATCCTTTAACATTTTAATTAAGTTTGGAACGGTTTTAGCTTCTTCCAAATCAGTTAGCCTTAAAACTACATAATAGCGGACTTTAGGATCATCATTTTTTAGCTGTTTTATCAAGTCAGACAAAGGAATTTCTTCTAACAAAGTTTCTAGAGCTTTTGAAATATAACGAAATGTTGTTTCATCTGCTGTATTTAAAGCTTTAGCTAATATAAAAATATATTTCCAATGGTCATCTAGCTTGCCTAATTCGGCCATTTCACAAAGTGTGTAGCCAACAGAAGACCGCACATCTAAATTTTCATCTTCTAAGGCTTTAATTAAAGTTGGTATAGTTCGCCGGTCTGCAATCTGTCTTAAGCTTTTAGCTACAGCAATACGAACTTCAGGATTTTTATCATTAAAAGCTTCTAATAAAGGTTTTACAAAACGTCTATCACCAATATTTCCTAATGTTTTAATAGCCTCTAATTTTACTTTTAGATCATTATCATTTAATGTTTCTATTAATTTATTTATTAATTTAAGGTTAGTTATTTCTTTTATTTCATCAACTGCTGCATTACTATTTTCATATTTATCAGAATTTATAAATGACCATAATGTTTGAATATCATCTCGGTTTCTATTTGGATCTGCTACAATACCTAACACTTTTATTGTCCAATATTTAATATTAGAGTTATCAAAATTCAATTTTTCTATTAATTTTTCTATAATAAATAAAATTAATTCTTCGTCTTCTATTTGGATCAATCCATAAGCCATTATTTCTGATATGTCTTCTTTATTATCAAGTGCTTCTATAAAAAATTTTCTAATTTCTCTACTATTTTTTTTTCCTCGCTCTTTAGCAATTTTTTCTTTAGTCCATTTATCTGCTTCATCAATTATATGTAAAATAAGAGAATTTACTTTTTTATTTAAGATTTTCCTTTGATAATCTGTTTCTTTAGCATTAATTTCTTCTTTTGCTTTTAGCAAATTGCCTATTACAACAATTGCATTAATTTGTGTATCTTCACTTTTTAGAGCTTTTATCAAAACTTTGATAATTTTTGGATTATCTATCGTTTCTTGCAAATCTATTTCCATCAATTGACTTATAGCTTCTTTGACAATGAAAGCATCCTTGTTTTCTGCAAGTTTTATAAGTAAATTAGCAGCTTTATATTTCTGTAATTTGTCTAATTTTTGTATTTCAAATAGGATTCGTTCAGGCTCTTTTTTTATAATAAGTGGATTGTTGTAAACAATATCCATCCAAATAGGATTTCCTTTTTCATCTTTTAACTTTGTTAAAGTTACCATTGCAAAAAAACAAGTAGATTCTTTATTTAATCTTTCAATCAATATTGGCAGAAAAATATTATTTATCTTCTCTATTTTTAATACATTTCTTAATGAACTATCTAAATCAAGATCAGATATTCTATAACAAAAAACTTGGTAACTTGCTCCAATCATTGAAAATAGCATTTCAAGTGTTTGTTTATCTTTTATTTTGTTTTTTCCTATTACGCTACTTAATGCCAGAACTGAACTAAATCTCACTAAAGCATTTCTATCTAATACAGTTTCTTTTAAAACTTGAATTAATCTTTCTCCTACCACTTTACCTTTTATTGTTTTATGGATAAGGACAAGAGCAGCTTTTTCTTTTATCTGATTTTTTGGAATTTTACTTTCTATTACTTGAGTTATTTCATCGTTCAATAATTTGTAAGCTGATTTTAACTCCATTTCCTGGTATGAGTTAGCTGCCTGCAAATTATTTACTAATTTTGTAATCAAAAAAATTTCTCTATAACTTAATAGATGGAATTTATTTATTTTTGCCACTAAAGTAGCTATAAACTTTTTGATAACATCTGATACATTAACCATTTACTTTTCCAAATAGTTTATTTTGTATTTCTAAACAATCTGCCACATATTGCTTATGTTCTTTAGAATTAATACCTCTATAAAAAATGTCATTTTCAATCCAAAACCTATAAAAAATGTCATTTTCAATCCAAAACCTATAGATAAACTCCTTAAAACTAGGAGCGCAAAAACAAATATCTTTTTGCTCAAGGTCTATTCCAGTAGGTGTACTTAAATCATATAAACCTTTATTATACATTTCGTCCTGAGAGTCAAAACCACAATAACTTTGAGAAGCAACAATAAAATGTTCCCCTGTTTTATCAAAATAAAGATTCCAAAATGGGGAACCATTTGAAAGAAAAGTTATTAAAAATCCTTCGTATTTTCCTATAGTTTTTTCTGCGTAATTAGGCAAAGTAAAATAACAATCTGTGCAAGATTGTATTCTATAATGTAATTCTTGATTTTTAACAAATGTTGTAAATGATTCAGGAAGTTTGATGTTAGTTTGGGCTTCTATTTGAAATAACCTAGTTGTATTAAAGGTTTCATTGCTTATTTTATAATCATTTCTTGGCTTTTTTTCTAACCACTTAAATTTTTCATCTAGCTTTGCTTTTATAGGTGGTATTTCTTCATAAGCGATTCGTTGATAAGTTACATCAATTTTTCTAAAAGGAAGGTTTGTTGTCCACCAAGCTTTTTCCATTCTAAAAAACCTCTTAATTGTTAAATTTTGCAATATTTAGTATTAATAGAAGACTTTATCTATTCTCGACTATTGATATAATTTCTTCTAATTTATTTGGATGGTATTTATTAAAATAATAGCTAGCCATTTTATTTTTTTTTAACACTTTAAGTAATGCTGGAAGGGTTTGTTTATCACTTATTTTAGCTAAAGTCTCCAAAGCTGCACAATAAACATCAAAATCTTCATCTTCCAAAGCTTTGCTTAAAGCAGCTATAGCAAGTTTGTCTCCTATTTCAGCAATTTGACCAAGTGCATCTATGGCGAAGCTACGAACATTGTGATCTTTATCTTCTACAGCTTTGTACAATATAGGGATTATTTGTTTAGCCAAAGTTTTATTTTCTCTTACAATTTCGGCTGACATTTCAATAGCAGTATCATACAAGTCATAATTAGCTTCTTCCAAAATTTTTATAAAAATATTTGTAGTTTTAGAATTTTTGAATATCTCCAATAGCCTTAAAGCATTAGCACGCGCATAAGGTGAAAAATTTCCTTCAAATATTTTAATTAGAATATCTTGAAACGTTAGCTTATTTGAAAACAATGCTTTATTTGCCCTAACTATTTCTACTAATCCTAAAGCAGACTGTTCACGCACAATTTTTTCGCTGTCGTCTAAGGCTTTTATAAAAATAGATAAAATCTTTTCTACTTGTATATTTTGTTTTACTTTATCATCAACACTATTATATTCATTTATTGTTAATTGCCTTACTATAGCTTTCCATTTTTCTAGTGTCATTTCTTTAAGTGTTTTTGCTGCAAAAATACGAACTTGACCACTGCTATCTTCTATGGCTAAAACTAAAGCTAAAATTGCTTCTTGGGTTAAATTTGAAAATTTACTTAGCACATAAGCAGCTTTAGCACGAACATTTTTATTTTTATCCTGCAAAGCTTTAACTAAATTTGGTATGGTTTGAGGACTTTTTATCTCCCCTAATGCAACTATAACCATAGAGCGAACTTCCGCGCTAGTGTCATCTAAAGCTTCAACTAAAGCTGCTCTAGCTTTTGGGCTTACTAGTTCTGTTAAAGCTTGTGCAGCAGCAAGACGGACATCTTTACTCTTATCTTTTAAGCTTTTTATTAACAAATCTATTGCATTAAAATCATCTTTTTCTACTAATTCTCTTATTATTTTTATTTTTTCTTCTTTATTTCTTAAATCCATATTTTATTATAGTTAACTTTGAGAAAATCTTCTTTGGAAAGCCGAAAAAGTCCTTTTTCTTGGCTATTATCATAAATACCAAAAACAACACGATCAAAACAACCTAGAAATTGCTGATTTGCAAGCCAATTAGCAAAAACATCTGCAACCATAGCAGGAGAATTACCAAAAACCCCACACCCCCAAGCACCTAAAAGCAGATTACGATGTTTGTTTTCCTCAGCAATAGCTAAAACTATGCCTGCTCTATGTTTTAAGGTTTGCTCCACTTCTAACCATCTTGCTTTGCTATCTTCTGTGTGGCGGATATGCTGACCTGCATTTGGTGCAGGTGCTGTAATTACTGATGCTAAGAAAAAATCTTCTAGTAGTTCTCGGTTTCTGCTACGAAAAAACGGTACTTTAGGCGAATAAATTACATGATCAGTATAAAGTAAAGATTCTTGCCTACGGTTTACTTCATAATATAAAGGTTGTGTGAGCAAACAAGGATAAAGCCCCGAACACCTAGAAATATCTTCTTCCTGTGCTTTTGCTCCATTGATAAAGCCTCCGCCAGGATTTCTTGCTGAAGCAAAATTAAGTAACACAAGGTCATTACAGCCTTCTTCTTGAACCAATCGTTTAGCGGCTACCTGTGTAGTTTCATCAGTAACTTCAATTTTTGGAAGCTTTTTAGAAGAATTATTATTTTCTTTATTAAGCAATTGTTCTGCTTTTTCTGGTGTGTAAAGAATCGTGTTTTTAACAGCTAAAAGCTGCTCTTGCTTAAAGTTAACTACTTTTCCAGAAGGTGTAAGAAATTTTCCTTCATCTAAAATTGCTAATGTTTCTTTTGCAATACCTTTAAGGGACATAATTTTATCTTTTCTAATTCTAAAAAACTTATTCTGTTTAATAATGAAAAAATATCATTTAACTACTTTCACAACTCGAAAACCTAGATAATTAAGTGAGCGATTTGTAGGGATAAAGTTCCGAAGTGCTGATCTACAGTAGTTGTTTGGATAATACCAACTACCTCCACGAACAACTTTAGCATCTCCTGAATTAGCACCTTTTGGATCTACCACCAAGTTTTCTGGATATTCTCCATACCAATCATTACAAAACTCATAAATATTTCCATAAATATCATATAATCCCCAAGGATTTGGCTGTTTTTGCCCTACAACCTGTGTTTTATTTTCAGAATTTTTGTCATACCAAGCCATTTGTTCTAAATTATCAGGATATTCATTTTTATTTCCTGCACGGGCAGCATATTCCCATTCTGCTTCTGAAGGTAAACGATATTGATTACCTGTTGCTTTTGATAATCTTGCACAAAATTCTATAGCTTCATCCCAACTTATACTTTCAACAGGTAGTAATTCTCCTTTAAATTTTGCTGGATCTGCTTTTAGATGAATATTTATTGTTGGCAGCGCAGCTACAATACGCCATTGTGCTTGCGTTACTTCATATTTACCTAAATAAAAATCAGATAGCTGTACTTTGTGCAGTTTTTCATCATTGTTATGGTCTTTTTCTGTCGCAGGTGATCCCATTTCAAAGACTCCTCCTGGTATTTTGACCACTTCTAGTTTTATATCCCCTCCTAGGTCTTCTATATATATTTCATTTCCGTTATTGTCATTATTAATGGTAATTTTTTCATTTGTTACTTCAATTTTAGGTTGCTCTTTCGCTATTAGCCTCCCATCTTGAAGGTAGAAAGGGATTTTTTCTTTAACAATAACTAAAACTTCTGAAGGAGGTCTATTTTCTACATCTATTTGCCAAATCTTTGCTTCTTTGTCCTCACTAGCAGTAACAACTTTTTTTCCTTGGTAATCAAAAAATCCGCTTGACAAAGGCCCTTTGTGACCTACTAAAGCAACTAAAAATCTACCAGTAATTTTTTCCCATATTCTTAAAGTGCCATCATAAGAATTAGTAATAATTAATTTTCCATCTGGGCTAAAATTTCCATTAATAATATCCGCAGTATGCCCTTCTAAAGTAGTAATTAATTTTCCTGTTTCCGCTTCCCAAACATATGCTTTAGAATCACTGCTAGTAGTTAAAATTGTTTTTCCATCTGGGCTAAATTTAGCATCCGTTACAGCTAATTGATGTTGTTCTAGGCTGTAAATTAGATTTCCATCTTTTGCCTGCCAAACTTTTGCCGTTTTATCTAAACTTGCTGATATAAGAAGTTGGCTATTTGGACTAAAAGCAAGAGCTATTATTCCAGATTTATGTCCTGTTAGAGTATTTTTTAATTTCCCTGTGGCACTCTCCCAAACATTTACTGTTTTATCACCACTAGCAGTAGCTATTGTTTTCCCATCTGGACTATAACAAACAGAATATATTACTCCTTTATGCTGGACTAAGTCATTGATTAGTTTACCTGTTACAGTATCCCATATTTTAGCGTTATGGTCATAGCTTATAGTAATAATTTGTTTCCCATCTGGGCTAAATATAGCTTTTAGTAATCCATCACTATGACCATTAAAAGTTTTTATTAAATTACCTGAATTTGTATCCCATAGACAGGCTGTTTTATCTAAACTAGAAGTAACTAAATACTTGCTATCTGGGCTAAAACTAGCAGATGTTACAATATCTTGATGGCCTTTTAGTATAAAAAGCTCTTTACCATCAGTTGCTTGCCAAATCCTTACGGTTTTATCTTTGCTAGTTGTTACTACTAAACTATTATTTGGGCTAAATATAGCCATTGTTACTATGTCTGTATGGTTAGATAGCGCAATAGTAGGTCGATTTTCTGCTTTTGCTAAAGCAACAGAAAGCATATATTTAAGAGCTAAACTATCTTTTCCCTTTGCATAAGCTTCACTTAAATAAACAGCCGCCCCATCCAAATTACTTTTTAGCATTTCTTGACGGCCCTGCTCCTCATAAAGTTCTAAGGTTTCTAATAATTGTTTTTTTGTTCTTTGTTGTTGATAAAAAGTAAAGCTACACCTATAACTAACATAGTAATTGCACTTACAACAAGCCTTCTTCTTAACCTTTGGCTATAAGTAGCTTCTTGTAAACTCATTGATGCAAATTCTTCTTCTAAATTTGTCAATTTTCCTTGATAGCGTTCTCTCCACAACTGATATTCTTTTAGTGCTTCATCTCGCCAAAGTAGCCCTTTTGGACGATTTCTTTCATGCCATTGCTGGGCGGCTATTCTCAATTGATCTCTAAGTCTTGCACCTTCAGCCATTTCTTGCCGCCAATTAATAAGACGAGGCCAACTTGATAATAAAGCTTCATGCACTAATTCTATGCGCTCTGTTCCTTTTTCCCCTTCTGCACTAACCAACAAGCGATTATTAATTAATTTTTCTAGCACAATTTCACTATCTTTATTACTTCCTAAAAGCTCTAATAACTCTTGTCTAGTCAAAGTGGTACGAGTACCTTCACTAGTTATTAAATGCCTAAAAGCCTCTTTTACTAAAGAGCGTTCTGATTGAGACATCTGTTCTATCATACTTTCAGCATGACGAGCTAAAGCACCCCCAACACCTCCCATAGATTCATAGGTTTTGCGTCGTATTTGCTTAAATTGTTGATCTCTAAACTCCCATAATTTTGCAACCGTAAACGCTAGCAAAGGTAAAGCACTAGCCTCTTGCTTAACAGTTTGAACTATTTCTTTTGGCAATTCTGAATCTTCAAATACATAATTTAGCTTTTTAGCTGGTTCTACTAGGATTCTAAGAAGATCCATAGTTTCTGGAGTAGTAAGTAATTCTAGATTCTGGGTAATTTTATCTTGTAACCCTGATAATGATTTAACTTTGATCAAAAAGTCATCTCGCAAAGTAATAATAATGCGAATAGGCTCTTCTTCAGAATAAGCTGCATTAGATAAATATTTTGCATATAGCTGCTGTTCATCTTTATCTGAGCATAAAGTAAAAAGTTCTTCAAATTGATCAACAACCAACAAAATAGAAGCATGTTTGTTTTTAGCAACATCTTGTAAAACATAGCTTAAAAATTTTTCATCGTTTTTTAGATGATTAAACTTATTAATATTAAATTCTTGTTTATCTAGTTTTGCTAGTAAATTTGCTATAGGTGTTACTGATGGTCTAAGAGTTACTGTTAGCCAATTTTTTCCTAAATTTGGAATAATTCCAGCTTGAACAAAAGAACTTTTACCTGTTCCTGATGGGCCAACTATAGCCAAAAATGGAGTTATTTTTAATCGATTTAGTACACTTTCTATTTCTCTTTCCCTACCATAAAACAAATTAGCATTTTCACTCTTAAAGGTAGTTAATCCAGGATATGGAGATTCTTCTATAACCAAAGTAGTTTGTTTTTCTTCTTCAGTAAAAAATACTTCTTTTAACCATTGCCAAGGAGCTTCATCCTCTTTCTCAAAACCAGATGGCAAAGAAATCAGCTTTGCCGATTGTCTACCATTTCCTTCTAACAAAAATAATTCTTTGTTTTGTCCCAAAGATGGACTAGCAATTTGTACTAAAGGCCAAAGAGAAATTATTATATTACCCTCAGCATCTGTTAGGGTTGGATGGTCAACTACAAAGTTTTTGCCCTTTAATGAAATTTTTGTTTTATTGAGTTTGATAGCACCCATCCATTTTTCCCCAATTGATTGAATTTCATCATTAGGAATCACTAAATAATAATTATTCAAAAAACTTACAGCAGACAAAAAGTTTGTTAGCTCTTCTAAAACAGGTACTAAATCCTGAGTCAGTTGCTCTTCTTTTTTAATAATAGTGTGGGTTTGTGTTAAATCTAGTAAAGCTACCAAACTGCTATTTAACTTTTTTGGTATTTGATTATCGCTTGTTAAAAATAAAGCTACTAATTCTGGGATTGGATGAAGGTCTTTTTGGCTAGCAAAAGGATTGCAAAGAACCCCAATAAAACTAATCCACTCACTTTCACTTAATCCTGATAGACGTAATTTCTTAATTGTAGCTAAAATATTTTCAGAATCTTTATTGATAAGTTTGGTGTTTCTATGGCTGATAAGTGCTAAAAGTCCTAAATATCGGATTACTACACGAAATACTACTAAAATGTTATCTCTTAATTGAAAAGCATTTCTTGCAGCATTCAAATTAGCTACAGACTCAGCAATTGGCCTAGGAGCATCATTTAGTATTTCTGAAAGTAATAAATTATTTAATTGTGGTAAGTTATATGGTTCTTCATTAAATGAAACAGCTATTTTAATTTCTTGGGAAAATTCTAAAGCACTTTGATAACGTTCTTTAGGATCTTTTGCCATTGCCTTTGCTAGAACCCAAGACAGTTTTTCAGGAAAACCCACATCTAGTGCTGGCACAGGATCATTAAGATGTGCTGTCATCAAAGCTATGCCTGAGCCTTTGAATGGAGCTTTAGAGGTAAGTATCTCATAAGCAGTTACCCCTAACGCATATATATCACTTGGTATACCTACTTTAACAGCACCTTTCCATTGCTCTGGAGACATATATTTAGGTGATCCAACAACTCCTTTTGTATGTGTAATAGGTTGATTTGAATCTATTAATTCATTATCTAAAGCTGTTTTACTAGCTATATTTTTTTTATGGGCATCTTCACTAATTAGAGTCATAGCGTTTGAATTTTCATCATCGTTTACTATTTCCTGTTTTGGCTCTTTCTCCGTTGTAGGTTTTTGTAATGCGGTGACTTGACTAGCATCTGATGATTTTGGAAAATCACTTAATAAGGTTCTTTCTCCTGTACCTGCATCAGATCCACTAGGTAATAAATTGTTTGTTTCCTGAGAGATATCATTATTTTGTGCTATAGCATTACTTATCAAAGACAAATCTTTAGCAATACCAAAATCTAGCAATTTAGGTAACAATCGACCAGCACGAGAAATAACCATAATATTAGCAGGTTTAATATCTCGGTGAATAATCCCTAATTCATGTGCTGTATGTATAACTTCGCAAATTTTATCAAAAAGAGGTATAAAACGATTTAGTGGCATTGCTCCATTAAGTTTTAACCAAGTATCTAAAGTAGTGCCTTGCACCATTTCCATAGCAATCCAAAGCAATCCATCCGGCTCTGCACCAAATGAATAAACATGCGCACAATATGGGTGTTCTAGCCGGGAAGCTAGGTGAGCCTCTCGCTTAAAACGCTCAAGTATATTTTGGTTAGTTCGATGTCTAGTATGAAGGATTTTTATTACTGCTTTACGGGCTAAAATAATTTGAGTGGCTTTATAAACAGCACCAAAACCACCTTCACCTAATTTTTCCTTAACCAAAAAATCTCCCAATTTGCGCCCAATTATTGGATCTGTAGAATTTACAGCATTTAGAGCCATGCTTATCTCTATTGAAATATTTATTAACTATTTTACTTAAAACAAAAAATTAAAGAGTAGACTAATTCTAGCCTACTCTTTAATTTTTAGCTTCTGTGCTATTTTATAACACATTAATACTTAGGACGGTTATTGTATTTTTCATAAAGTCGATAATGTTTATTATTGTTTAATTTAACTTCTCGACCATCGATATATTCAGCTAAAATTTTTGTTCTAATTTCTAAAGGATCTCCTGTAGTTAAAATCAAGCTAGCTGATTTGCCTACTTCAATTGACCCTAAATTAGCACCTAAACCTAGAATTTCTGCTGGATAAAGTGTTACTGCTTTTAAGGCTTCCTCTTTGGGTAAACCAAAGGCTGCTGCCATAGCTGCATGATAAGGTAAGTTACGGCTAAATGCTGTGTCAAAATTACCTCCAGATGTAGCAATGCAAAACTTAACACCTTTTGAATGTAGCTTTGCAGCAACAGCATATGCAGTATCATAAGGCTCGTCGTCCCGCGCTGGAGTGTTAAGAATCCCTGTAATAATTACTGGAATTTGTTTTTCTTTTAGCAGGTCAGCTACACGCCAAAGATCTGTTGAACCAGCTAAAATCATCCTTATTCCTTCTTCTTCAGCCCATTTGATTGCATTTTTTATCTGACGTGTTTCCTCAGCATGAATAATTACAGGTGTTTTACCTGTAATAACAGGAATCATTGCTTCAAGGTTAGAGTCTACCTTAAAAGTTTTAGCCCCTGCTTTACCAGCAGCATTTTTTGCTTGTAAGTAAGCTTCTGCATCTTCAAAAGATTTTTTGATTGACTTAAGATTTCTCTCATAAGCTTTCTTACGCTCTTCTTGTTGGGTTAGCTGTGTTGGGTCGGTAGTTGGTCGCGTTGGTGGAGGTATAGCAGGCCATTGGATATGCAGCGCAATATCTCCTCCAGCACGTAAATCTTCCCAAGTCCAACCATCTAAACGAATTACCGCCGATTTACCGCTAACTAAACCTCCTTCAGGACGTGTTAGCGCGTGAGTAATTCCATTAGCACGGGTTACAGGAATTAATTCTGAGTCTGGATTAACAGCTATTTCTGTGTTGACATTAGCATTAATACTACCTATTTCTGCTAAATCTACACTCCCACTAACAGAACCAATTTCTATTAAACCTAAAGAAGTATTAGCAGCAATTAAACCTGGATAAAGATGTTTACCTTTGCCATCAATAACTTTTACTCCTTTTGGTATTGGCAAATTAGTCCCAACAGCCTTTATTTTTCCTTGTTCACAAATCACTGTACCATTAGTAATTGCTGCTCCGCTAACTGGATGAACTGTTGCACCAACAATAGCAAATGACTCGCTAGTTTTTGATAATCGGTCTTGATAATTGATTTGCTGTGCAGATGGAACTTGACGCTTTGGTTTTGTATTTTCTGTTTTAGCTTCTGCTTTATCTTCTACTTTTTTATCAGCCTCTGGCTTTGAATCCTTGTTATCAGATGTGGGTTTGTCAGCTTTAGATTTATCTAGCTTTTTATTTTCAGCCTTAATTTTTTCAATTAGATCTTTACGTTCTTGTTCAATGGAATCACGTTCGGCAAGGTCTGCTTGTCGGTCAAATTCCTTAGCACCATCTACCCAAGTTTGTTCTGCAACTGAGTAAACAGAAAGTGGATGACCTGACCAAATAACAAAATCAGCATCTTTTCCTACTTCTAAAGAGCCTACACGATTGTCTATTTTAAGTTGTTTAGCAGGGTTAAGAGTTACAAACTTAAGTGCTTCTACCTCATCCAGACCGCCATATTTAACAGCTTTAGCAGCTTCTAAATTCATTCGTCGGGCTAGTTCGCCAGAATCAGAATTAAAGGAAACTAGTACACCGCGACTATTCATAATAGTTCCGTTGTAAGGAATTGCATCATAAGCTTCTAACTTAAAAGCCCACCAATCACTAAAGGTTGAGCCGCCAACCCCGTGTTGTGCCATTTCGTCAGCAACCTTATAGCCTTCTAGAACGTGTTGAAAAGTTGTGATGCGAAAACCAAATTCTTCTGCTAGGCGAATTAGGGCTAGAATTTCATCTTGACGATAACAATGAGAATGCACTAAGCGTTTACCCTGTAAAATTTCTGAGAGCGCATCTAGCTGTAAGTCTCGTCGAGGTGGTTGCTGACGTGCTTTTTCTGAATCATTTAATTTATTGTAGTCGTCCCATTCTTTCATATAGTCACGTGCAGCTAAGAATTTTTCCCTTACTAATTCTTCTACACCCATTCGAGTATTAGGATAGCGTCTTTCTGCTCCTGGAGGATTAAAATTTGAGCGTTTAGGATTTTCACCTAACGCAAATTTAATTCCTGCTGGTGCATCCTTAAATAACATATCTTCCCTAGTAGCATTCCATTTAAGCTTAACTACTGCATTTTGACCACCAATAGCATTAGCCGAACCATGAAGCACATTAGCAGCAGTTAGACCACCAGCTAATTGGCGGTAAATATCTGGATCTTCCATATCAATAACATCATCAACTCTTACTTCTGGACTAATGCTATAAACAGCTTCATTTACCCCACCGCGTGCGGCTGAATGGCTATGACAATCAATTAGCCCTGGGGTTAAGTGTTTTCCTGTAGCGTCAATAACTATTGCCCCTGCTGGTGGAGCTATATTTTCTCCAATTTCAGCAATTTTCCCATTACGAACTAAAAAGTCAGCCTTCTGTAAAAGACCTTGTTTAGCCATAGTCCAAACGGTAGCATTTTTAACTAAAACAACTGAAGATTTAGCTTGCTCGGCTTTTTGTTTTGCATTTGGTGATTTGGTTTGAGCCAAAGTAATTGGATAAAACAAAGTGATAATTAAAAAGAAACAAATTATTTGTGCAACTGTCTTTTTCATAGATTTTCTATTCCCCTTCCTTTGGTTCAGCCGCTTCTGGCAACATTGGCTTTTTGCTATCTTGCTCATATTTAACACCATCAACAAAGATATTTTCTATTTTGGTTTTTTCTCCAAAAAGCTCACCATTTGCAACAATTAAATTAGCAATTTTGCCTTTTTCAAGTGTGCCTAATGAGTTAGAAACGCCCAAGATTTCTGCTGGTGTTGTGGTAAAAGCCGCTAGCACATTGTCTAGTGAAAGACCTGCTGCAATTATTTTGCGAATATTTTTACTAAAATCTGCTTTATTTCTTAAGTTATTAGTAGTAAACGCAAAGCGAATACCTGCATCAAAAAGGCGTTTAGGATTTTCTGGAGCGTTTACATAACGACGTAGTTCTTTTAATGAAACATTTGTGGCTTCGTCTGCTTCATCTATTTTTGGTTTGTCAGGAAAAGCAACAGATAAAACAAAAGTTTGTTTTAAGCCTTTTATGTCTTCTAAAAGCTCCCATTCATTGCCAGAGCTAGAAATTATAGTATTTAAGTTAAATTCTTTAGCTAGTCTATCTGCTAATAAAATATCTTTGTTATCTGAAAGTTCAAAAACAACTAATCTAGAGCGATTTAACACAGGAACTAAAGCATCAAAAGCTGTTGATTGCTCTGGTCGTTTCATTCCTATAGGGTTGGCTTTATAGCGTTCTTGCCAAGTTTTATAGCGATTTGCATCTAGCATTGCTTGTCGAAAAGCCGCTACAGCACCAAATAAGCTTGATGGATAACTAGCACCAAAAAAACCAAATTCAAAAGCAACATGTTGAGCAACAGCATCTCTTAAAATCAGGTTAGAAACAGATGTGGTTTCTTTTAAGTTAATTAAAGCACTTTCGCCACGAAAGATGCCTGTTTCAGGAGTTAGCAATACTGTAGTAATGCCTAAACTACGATAAGATTCTAAATCTTTATTTTCCGCTTCAAAAGGAATAAGCTGTTCGCTAACTCGATTTTCTGGCCGCACTCTAGTTAAAGGGTGTACGGCTCCGGCTGCGGGTTCATTTCGTTGTGCTTGGGTAGCTTGAGCCGCCGCGCCTCTAGTAGTTGGACTTGCAGCAATTCGACGTAAATTCTTAAGCCCAACATTAATATCAATTAAGCCAAGGATAGATGGTTTTGCCAGCTAAATCTATTTCTACAGCATCAGCAGGAACAGTAATATTTGCTCCAACATCTTCAATTAGTCCATCACGTAAAACAATTGTTCCTTTTTTCAATAACTTTTCCTGGAGCAACAACAATTTTAGCATTGGTTAAAGCATAGATTTGTGGGCGTTCAGCATAAACATAACTTGTAGTTATAAACAGACAAATTAATAAAATTAATAGCCTAGTAAGTTTCATGATTTATTTTCCCTATAAAAAATTAAAGTTGGCGAGCAGCTTCTTTAGCATAGTAAGTTAAAATCAGGTCTGCTCCAGCACGTTTAATAGAGGTAAGAGTCTCCCCACATAATCCGGGTTTCATCTAACCAACCCATTTTTGAGGCAGCTTTAATCATTGCATATTCACCGCTTACTTGATAAGCAGCTAGTGGTAAATCGCAGCGTTCTCTAAGCCGGCTTAACACGTCTAAATAAGCTAATGCAGGTTTTACCATTAACATATCAGCACCTTGTTCTAGGTCTAGCATTGCTTCTATCATTGCTTCGCGTGAGTTGGCTGGATCCATTTGATAAGAACGGCGATCGCCAAATTGGGGCGCACTTGCAGCAGCTTCACGAAATGGGCCATAAAAGCCCGAAGCATATTTTACAGCGTAGGAAAGTATAGGAATATGTTCAAAATTGTTTTCGTCTAAAGCCTCTCTGATAGCTTCAACAAAACCATCCATCATATTAGAAGGGGCAATAATGTCTGCTCCTGCCTGAGCTTGTGCTACAGCAGCCTTAGCTAGTAAATCTAACGTAGGGTCATTTAAGACATCATTATCTGCTACTACTCCACAATGTCCATGATCAGTATATTCACATAAACAATTGTCGGCAATTACAACTAAATTTTTTACTTCTTGTTTTAAGGCTCTGATAGCCCTTTGTACAATACCTTGTTCGGCAAAAGCATCTGTGCCGTGAGGGTCTTTTTCCTTTGGCAAGCCAAATAAAATTACTGAACGAACCCCAAAACTATGTGCTTCTTGTGCTTCTTTTACTAGCTCATCAATGGAAAGGTTATATTGACCTGGCATAGAGCTAATTTCCCGCCGTATACCTTCACCTTCACAAACAAATAGAGGATAAATAAAATCATTTGGCGTTAAATGTGTTTCTCGTACTAAAGCGCGGATAGTTTCGCTACGGCGCAAGCGTCGAGGACGATTAATTAAATTTCTCATATATTCCTTTTTGTAAATTTAACACCCTACCCTAAAGGACAGGGCTATTATCAAATGTCACTATGTGACATCAAATAGTTTTTTTAAATCAACTACCTAAAAAGTAAGAAAATTATTGGCGGATTGAAACTTAGCATTTTGGCATGTACTTAATGAAATGGTCAATATCAATATCTTTTGCTAAGATTACTAATTCTTTTATCAACTAGGAGACATTTATGTCTAAACAAATACTTTCATATAAGGCAGAAAAATTTACTGAATCTGTAATTAGAGAAATGACCCGTCAGGCTAATAAATATGGAGCAATAAACTTGTCTCAAGGTTTCCCTGACTTTTCTGCTCCTATGGAACTTAAACAAGCTGCAATTAAAGCAATTGAGGCTGATGTTAACCAATATGCTATTACTTGGGGAACAAAGCTTTTTCGTGACGCAATTGCAACTAAAGTTAAATGGTACTTAGGTTTAGATGTTGATCCAGACCGTGAAATTTGTGTTACTTGTGGTTCGACTGAGGCTATGATTGCTGCAATGATGGCAATTACTAACCCAGGAGACGAAGTAATTATTTTTTCCCCTTACTATGAAAACTATTGGCCTGATGTTATTTTGTCTGGTGCAACTCCAAAATTTATTGATTTAGCCCCGCCAGATTGGTCTTTTGACCGTGAAAAGCTAGCAGAAGCTTTTAATAACAATACTAAAGCAATTATTATTTGTAACCCTAACAACCCTACAGGCAAAGTTTTTACTCTAGAAGAATTACAATTTATTGCTGAACTTTGCCAAAAGTGGAATGTTTTAGCAATTACCGATGAAATTTATGAGCATATTATTTATGACGGGGTTAAACATATTGCAATTGCTACTTTAGATGGAATGCGAGAGCGTACAATTACAATTAATGGAATGTCTAAAACCTATTCTGTGACGGGTTGGCGTATTGGCTATACAATTGCACCGCCAGACATTACTAATGCAATTCGCAAAGTTCATGATTTTCTTACTGTTGGTGCGGCAGCACCGCTTCAAGAAGCTGGAATAACAGCAATGTCACTACCTGTAAGTTACTATGATAATTTGGCTGCTCATTATCAAGCTCGTCGGGATTTACTCTTAGAAGTGTTAGTGTCGGCTGGATTTCAAGTTTTTGCTCCTAAAGGAGCTTATTACATAATGACGGATATTAGCAATTTTGGTTTTGCAAATGATGTGGAGTTTACCCATTTTTTAATTAAAGAAATTGGTGTGGCTGTTGTACCAGGTAGCTCATTTTATATTGACCCGCAAGCAGGTAGTCAACAAGTTAGATTTGCTTTCTGTAAACGCGATGAAACTTTGCTTGGAGCTAAAGAGAGACTTGCAAAATTAGGTGAGTATTCAATAAAATAAATATGGTAAAATCATCTAACCATAAAACAAATTAATTGCAAATTTTTATAAAACTTAGAGGTATTTTATGCAACTACCTAAATTGATAAAATTATTTTATCTAGCTATTTTACCTTTTATATTTGTTAGCCAAACCTTAGCGCAAAACTCGGCTAACTTGCCTATATCCCAAGTAGAACTAGAGGCACAATTTCAAACACAACTTTTTGGCAGTGGGGCAAGCGAGTTAACAAAAGAAACTCGGTTTGGCAATTTGGAAAAGCTAAACCTAGATAAAACATCTATCCAACCTTTATTAGGCGATAACCAAGCCCCTACTTTTGAAATCGCGCCAGAAATCAGGACTTTAAGAGTAGGAGAACAAAAGCTTTTTAATTTTTCTTTTAGTGATGAGGAAAACGACCCTTATTTTGGAGGTGTAATAGCTCTTAATACGCGAATAGAGCTTGATGCAGGCCGTAAGCCTAAAAAACAAATTGCACGTGAAGCACCAATAATTATTGATGTTTTAGGCTCTCCAGACCCTTCTATTGTTAACTGGAACATTACAGGACAAAATCCAGGTGTAGCAATATTTTTTGTTAGCATAGCAGAAATTTTTTCTACCAATGAAGGTGGAGTATTTAGGCTTTTTGCTGGACGAATTAAGTTTGTAGCCTATGCTTTTAGGGTAATTGGTGACAACGACGACACTTTACCACCAACTTTTGTTAATAAATTAGAAGATATAAAGCTACAACTTAAGGAAAAAGCCAAGCTATTTTTTGTTGCTGAGTCTCCAGAAAATCGTCCGTTAACTTATAATTTTCTTTATTTAGCTTATGCTTCTAGGTTAGTAAATGGGCGTTTCTTTGGCAATAATGCAGAAATAAAGGCTATAGATCCTGGTCGAGGTGTTTTTATTGCCTTTGCATCTGATGGAAGAAAAGCCGACCTCCAGACTTTTATTGTTACGGTTGCAGATCCTAAAGATCCAGTAGAAACAGAATTAAAAGTTCGTACTCTTGCAGAAGCGGTAAAGGTGATTAGCAACAAATCTCAAGGTCTTGATGTTTATGGTGAAAACTTTTCTCTTTCTACTCAAGTGATGCTTAAATCGCCATCAAGACAAGAACAAGTCCCTGTTCAATTTATTAGTAAAACTAATTTACGTATTTTGCTACCAACAGACTTAAAAGAAAAAATTACATTGCAGTTTATAGATAATGGACTAACAGCTAGCACAACATTTCAGCCTCTAGCACCAGTAGCAATTGATATTAAACGAGTTAAGAATAATTCTAACAAGTTTTTCAAGCTAAAACTCTTAGGTGTAGATTTGGCAAGAGGTGTAAAGGTTACTGCTAATGGTAAGTTTTTAAATATTTTAGAAGATAGAAATTTTCGTAGCTCAATAGTTGATCAAATTACTGTACTTATACCTGTAGAACTACGAGAAGACCCAAATATAGAATTAAAACTTGTTGGAACTACAGGTTTAGAAAGCTCTACTATTTTAGTTCCATTAACTAAATAGCCCCAAAATATAAAAGTTGATTAAGCAAAATCAACAGGAGTTTTTGTGTTTATAGCTAGATTACTGTTTACATTTATTTTGTTAACTATTTTGACAAATAATGTAAATGGACAGCAAAAACCTTTAGTTTTTGAGAATTTAACTATAGATGATGGTCTATCTATGAACACAGTTAATTGTATTACCCAAGATAAACAGGGTTATTTATGGTTTGGCACTAATGATGGGTTAAATAGATTTGATGGTTATAACTTTTATATTCTTAGAAACCAAAAAAATAATCCTAATTCGCTTTCTAATAGCTATATTACTGATCTTGCAATAGATAATGCTGGGAATATTTGGATTGCAACTAACAATGGTGGACTAAATAAACTAGATATTAAAACAGAAAAAATAACAGTTTTAACTCTTCACCAAATAAAGCAAATAGTTTAAGTGGTAATTCTATAGTAAAAATATATATTGATAAGCTAGAAAGAATTTGGCTTACAACCCCTGGAAGCGGGTTAAATTTATTAGATGGGCGTACTAATACTATATCTATTTTTAAGAATGATCCAAACAACTCTAAAAGCATTAGTAGTAACCACATAACAGCAGTTTACCAAGACAAAGATGAAAATTTATGGGTTGGTACAAGTAATGGTCTAAATTTATTTGATGAAAAATCTAAAAATTTTTCCTTAAAACCTATTACTAATACTGGTAAAGATCTAATTTCATCAATTTTAGAAGACAAAAATGGAACTTTTTGGATAACTACAAAAGAAACTTTATGTAAGTATGATAAAAAAACAGACAGCTTTTTTTCCTATTCTATTCCTGTAATTGATGAAGTAGCTAATACAATTTATACTGCTTGTGCTGATGCTTTAGGTTTTATTTGGATTGGTACAACTAAAGGGCTACTACAGTTTGATCCAAAAACTGAGCAATTTACACATTACCAAAAAGACAAAAATACATCTTTAGGCTTAAACAGCGATTTTATTCATGAGATTTTTTTTGATTATACTGGCACTATGTGGTTAGGTACGCTTGATGGGGGGGTTAATAAATTTGATCCTATTAGTAAACGTTTTCTGACCACTAACAGTAAGCCATATGAAAAATACTCGTCTAATAATTCTGTAGTAGCAATTGTTGAGGATTTAACAGAAACGCTTTGGGTTAGCAAATTAGATGAACTAAGACAATATAAAACAAAAAACAGCCCTCCTATAATCTTTCATCCAAACCCAAAAATATCACCTGAATTAACTGGCAAACGGATTAGATCTTTTTTTGCTACTTCATCAGGGTTACTTTGGATTGGTACAGATAAAGGTTTAAGTGCTTATGATACAAAACTAGAAAAGTTTATTACAGACACATTAAATTTACCTCCAATCTTACAAACTCTTAGGATTACTAGAATTTATCAAGATAGCAAAGACAAACTATGGCTTGGTTCTCAAAACACAGGAGTTTATCTATTTGATCCTAAGTCTTTAAGTCTATCTATTTATGAAAAAGATTCTAAAGAAGCAAAAAATCGTCTTAGTAGCAATCGAATTATAGATATTTGCGAAGATAAAACAGGAAAAATCTGGATTGCTACTATTAATGGACTTTGTAGTTATGATCCAACAATAAATGCTATTACTAAAATATACTTAAATGATCTAGAAAATCCTAATAGTATAATCAGTAATCAAATAAACTCAGTTTTTAGCGATAAAGATGGTGTGTTGTGGCTTGGGACAAACAATGGTTTAAATAAATTTGACCCACAAAAAGAGCAATTTTCTACACCTTTGGATAATAATAAGTTACCTAATAATCATATCTATGGAATATTACAAGATAGCCAAGAATGTCTTTGGTTAAGCACTAATAGAGGTTTAGTAAAATACAATCCTAAAAATAATCAATTCTGGACTTATGATGCTAATGATGGGTTGCAAAGCAATGAATTTAATTATGGAGCATATTTTAAGAGCAGTTCAGGAGAAATGTTTTTTGGTGGTATAAATGGGTTTAATCGTTTTTACCCTGAAGAAATAAAAAATAACTTGTTTATTCCTAACATTGTTCTGACAGATTTTAAGATTTTAGATGAAAACGCCAAAATTATTTCTGATAAGAAATTCTTGCCATCCTCTTATCAATTAAACCTAAATTATAATGAAAATTTCTTATTCTTTGAGTTTTCAGCACTTAATTTTACTCATCCAGAAAAAAATAATTATTTATACAAATTAGAAGGCTTAGAAAAACAATGGTCAACTTATGATAACAAACAACGTTTTGCTAAATATTCTCGCCTTGCTCCAGGTGATTATACCTTTCAAGTCATAGGCTCAAATAATGATGATCTCTGGAATCAAAACGGTGTAGCAATTAAAATTCATATTTCCCCACCATTTTGGCAAACTAATGGAGCCTATCTTTTTTACCTAGTGTTTTCAATTAGTAGTATCTATGGTATTCACCGTTATAACTTAAATTTAGTAGAAGTAAGAAATAAGCAATTAGAAAAAAAAGTAGAAGAAAGAACTTCAGAAATAGATAAACAAAGAGAAGTATTAGCTAAAAAGAACCAAGAATTAGCTAAAAATTATGCTGAATTATTAGAATTAAACCAAAAAGCTAACCGTATTTTTGCGGCTCTTTCTGAAGCTTTACCAGGTACAACATTAGATGGAAAATATCGCTTAGAAGAAAAAATTGGAACAGGTGGTTTTGGAGCCGTTTATAGAGCAGTAAATCTTAATATAAACCGTGAAGTAGCAATTAAAGTTTTTTCCCCTTCACCTGGTAATGATTCAGTAGAAAATTTAGCCCGCTTCCAACAAGAAGCAATTTCAACTTGTAGAGTAAATCATCTAAATGCTGTAGCTGTTTTAGATTCAGGTATTTCTTCTGAAGGTATTCCATATTTAGTAATGGAACTACTACAAGGACAAACCTTAAAAATGGAACTGCGTACTAAAGGTAAATTAACGCTAGAAAGGTGTGCAGAAATAATAGTACCTATTTGTAAAGTTTTAGAAAAAGCTCATGCAACAGGACTACTTCATAGAGATATAAAGCCAGACAATATTTTTTTACATCAAAGCAGTGAAGGAGAAATTGTTAAAGTAGTAGATTTTGGCATTGCTAAATTAATAAATGCCCCTGATAACTTGGCTGATGGCTTGGCTAATGATCTTACTAAAACAGGAGGTTTAATTGGTACGCCTATATATATGGCACCTGAAAGATTAATGCTTAAAAGTTATAACGAAAGTTCAGATATTTATAGTTTAGGTGTAATGATTTACCAAATGCTTTCAGGTCAATTTCCCTTTGTAGGTAATTTAGCTAGTTTTTATGATATTAAAACAGCACACTTACTGCAAATACCTAAAAGTCTAAAAAGTTTTAACCCAAATATTGATGAGAAACTAGAAAGTATTGTTCTTAAAACACTTAATAAAAATCCTGAACAAAGAGCAACATTAAAAGAGGTAGGCGAAGTTTTTAGTGAGATAGCAAAAACTTCTATAACTTTATCAACTAATATTGCTAAAACAGAGTCTTTAGAAAAAATAAACACTAAAACTTCAACTGTTGCTAGTGAGTCAGCAACAATAATAATTTCAGAGAATAAATCAAAAAACAAACCAAAACCTGAAACAGAGAAAATCACTCCATCCGAACAAATTACTTTGCGAAAAGAAGATTCAAAAAATTAGCAAATATTAAATTCAAACTCCGGGCCACTGGCCCCAAGTTGAACCTTATCACCAGATTTTATAAGTGTTTTAGCCATAATCCTTTGTTTATTAAGGAATGTTCCATTACGACTATTAAGATCTACTAGCGCATATTTTATAGGAACACTAGGTTCTAAAAATATTTTTGCATGTTTTGTACTAACCAAATCATCTTTTAGTGAATCATACTTAATCATTGATAAGGGATCTCGTCCAATAATTATTTCTTGTAAATCCCTAGTAGGAAAAATATCTTCTTGACCTGCTCTTGAACCTGTTAAATGTTTAATTACTATTCTTTCTGTTAAAGTAGCAAACAAATCATTAGCACCAAATTTTGTCATAGGCATTGCTGTTACTTGTGTAGGAGGAATAGGAAGGGGGCTTAAATCAAAGATAAATTCTGGCCCAGTATTGCCAAATCTAATTTTATTTCCTTCTTGTATTTTTATGGAACCTCTAACTTGCTGATTATTAACAAATGTACCATTACGACTGTTATTGTCTATTAAATTAAAGTCATTTCCATTAAATATTATTTTGGCTTGATTGCGTGCAATCACATCATCTTTATAAGGGTCATAAGCAACTTTTGATATAGGATCTCGTCCAAAAGTTATTTCTTGTGTCATACTTAATACAAATTCCTCTATTTGTCCTTTTTTTGACCCTGACAAATGTTTAACTATTATTTTTCTTTCTATAGGTTTATGAGGCCCAGTATTTGTAATAGGTTTTGAGAAAAGAGATTCTCTTAATTGTGTAAACATCTCTTCAACACTTGATTGCCTATGTTCAGCCATCTTTGACATTGCTTGAGAAATCACATCACTAAAAGCTTTAGGAACATTTGGATCAACCTCATGCAAGCTTGGAGGCGTGATAGCAAAATGTTGATAAGCTAAATTTTGCATTGTTTGTCCTACAAAAGGTTTTCGACCTGAAATAAGTTCATAAAAAACTATTCCTAAACTATAAATATCTGTTCGACCATCAATATTGTCTTCATACTCAGATTTTGGCTCCCATTGCTCTGGTGACATATAGTAAGGTGTGCCTAGAATTTGCCCTACCATGGTTAGTTGAGTAAATTTAGCTTCTTCAGCCGAAGAAATTGTAGGACGTACTTTTGCAAGCCCTAAGTCTAACAATTTTGCATGGTATTTTCCTTGGCTTATTTCCTTGATCATTATGTTAGAAGGATGAACATCTCGATGTATAACACCATTTTTATGAGCAATTTCTAAAGCATTAGCAATTGGTTCAAGCATTTCAAAAGCATCTTGGGGAGTAAATTTTTTCTACTTTTTAGTTCTTCTGCTAAAGTATGCCCATCAAAATATTCCATCACCATATAGACTGTGCCATCTGTTGTCACGCGTAAATCATAGATATTAATAATATTAGGATGGCGTACTAGACAAGCAACCTGTCCTTCACGTAAAAAGCGTTGTATATATTGTTGGTTAGCTAAATTAGGTAAAACTAATTTTATTGCTCTTAAGTCATTTAAAAGTGTATGGCGAACTAAATAAACTACCCCCATTCCACCTTTACCTAAAACTTTTTCAATTCTATATTGCCCATCTAAAATTTCACCTGGAGCTAAAACATTTTGATCAAAATTTTCCATAGAACTAACCTTAACAAATTTTAATTTAGTAAAATCTTTAGTGATTAAGTTTTGTAATGTAAGTAATTAATAGTTTACTAGGTTACAAAATATTTAATTTATTAAAGATGTAATTTATTGATTTTTAGTGAGTTATAATAAAACTTATATCAGTCAAAATAAGCATCAAGATTTTATACTTTTGGATAAATCAAATCAAGCTTAGATTTATTTTGTTAAATAAAATATTAAATTAATAGCTTGCTAGCTGTAAGCAACTTACAACTAACTTTTGCCGAAAACAGGGGGTGTAAATCAAAATTACAAATTGTAAACATTCATTAAATTCTTAGATAATTATTAAATAAAACCATATTGGGAGGAATATAATTATGGCATTTGGACAAGTTAATAATACAATGGCAGGGGATCCTTGGCGCAATGAAATCAATAATATTCGTGGTTGTTGGCAAAAACGCGGTGCAGAAGAAACAAATGTTAGTGCAGAAGTAGGCAAATTATTAGAAAGTGTTGGTTCTTTATTAGAGTCCATTGGAGATTTAGTTGCCCAACTACAATCCCAACCCCCTCAATCCTGTCAACCTGCTCCAGTGCAGCCTCCAAAAGTTGAAAATAGTTGTCATCCAGCAGGTAACTTAAAATCAGAAAATGGTGTTATTACTACACCTGGTGGTTATAAAATCGAACCAGTAGGACAATTTGATTGGAACATTACTGGCCCAGATGGTCATAAAACAGAAGTTTGGGGTGATCCACACGTAAGATTAGATGGTAAAGAAGTTTTTGATTTTAAACGTGATACTACTTTTGTACTTGGTGATGGAACTCGTATCAATGTAACTACTGCCCCCTGGGGTAAAGATATGACTGTTAGCAAACAACTAGAAATCATTAGCGGTAATGACCGAGTTTTAGTAACAGACATTGATAAAGGTAAAGGTAAAATTGGGCAAGTTACTCCAGATGGTTTTGCTAATGTGAATAATTTTGGTAATAAAGATGTCATTGTAATGGGTCGTAATACTGCACAATGGACATTTAAGGGTAAAGAAATTGTTGGTAGTGTCAATGGTGGTGAATCATTCAAACTTGGTCAAGATATTGCTCCTTTAGTTCAAACTACCCAAAAATTTGGCGGTGGTCAACAATGGGCAAAAGCAATTTTTGATGCTTTAGGTAAGATGTTTGACACAATGGGCGATATTTTAGAAAAATCCAAGCCAAATCCATTTGCACAAAAACGCAGCAAAAATGACCTTGGTAAATCACTAGAAGCTATTGGAGAAATTTTTGTTGCCTTAGCTAAGATTATGAATCTTTCTAATCAAATTTCTCTTGGTCGCTTTAACCAAAACCTTAAC
This sequence comes from Blastocatellia bacterium, assembly GCA_016713405.1. NCBI lineage: Bacteria > Pseudomonadati > Acidobacteriota > Blastocatellia > Blastocatellia bacterium. The sequence continues at coordinate 172,556 of JADJPF010000027.1, read as the reverse complement.
TAGTAGGAGTTTTTATGTCTGAGCAAACTGCTGCCCCAGAAGTTGAAATTCCCTATGAACTTGCAGAACAATTAGTTAATGGGGAAATTACTTTTGCTGAATTTTTGGGACTTTCTCGTCAATCACTTTATGCAATTGCTGGTGTAGGTTATCAAATGCTTTCTTCTGGTAAATTAGAACAAGCCAAACAAATTTATCGAGGTCTAGTAGAAGCAGATCCTTATGATAGCGTTTTTCATTGTCATTTGGCCGCAGTTCATCACAAATTAGAGGAATATGATCAAGCTTGTGAAGAATATACAAAAGCACTAGATTTTAACTTTGGTAATATTGATGCTTTAGCTGGACGAGGAGAAATCTATTTTAATCAAGGAAAACTAACCGAAGCTTTTCATGACTTAAAAGAATCTATTTCACTTGATCCACAAGGAAAATTTGCAAGTTCCGTTAGGGCTAGGGCAGTACTTTTAGCATTAAAAGAAGTGGTTGATAACCATAGAGAAGCCAGTCAACAAACTGAACAAGTTGGACAAACTGAATAAATTATAATTTTTATTTCGTCTTATTTACTTAAATAAAATCCCGGCAAATTAACTTTGTTGGGATTTTATTTTTTCTATTATTTTTTACGTTTTTCTTTTAAGGCTGTCTCAATAGAGTCTACAACGGTTTGTAAAGCTTTAATTCGTGCATAGTATTTGTCTACAGATTCTATAATTGTCCAAGGTGCATAACTAGTGCTAGTTCGTTGAAGCATTTCACAAATAGCTTTTTCATATTCAGCCCATTTTTCACGATTTCGCCAATCTTCATCAGTAATTTTCCATGTTTTTACTAGGGTTTCTTGGCGTTCCTGAAAGCGTTTTAATTGCTCACTTGGATCAATATGTAACCAAAATTTTACTAAAACTGTCCCATAAGAAGTTAAATGACGCTCAAATTCATTAATTTCTTTGTATGCTCTTTGCCATTCATGACGCTTACAAAAACCTTCTACCCTTTCTACTAGTACCCGACCATACCAAGTACGGTCAAAAATAGTAATATGTCCTGCTTTAGGAATACTGCGCCAAAATCGCCAAACATAATGATGGGCTTTTTCTTCGCTAGTAGGTGCAGCAACAGGTATTACAGCGTAACCTCGCGGGTCAAGATTTTCTGTTAATCGTTTGATATTTCCGCCCTTACCAGCAGCATCCCAACCTTCATAAGTAATAATTACTGGTATTCGGTAACGGTGAATCTCATGTTCTAATGCTCGAAGTTTTTCTTGCAATGTTTTTACTTGCTCTTGATATTCTTCTCTAAGTAACCTCTTTGTTAAATCTGTAGTTTTTAAGACTGAATCTGCCACCACAACATCAGGCAAATAAGAAGCTTTTTCTGGCTGAGAAAGGTTTTGTTTAGCTTCTATCAATAATTTATTTTGTTCCTGTAAATTAATTGCTTGCTCAATTGCACCTATTAAAGTTTGAAAAATTTTAACCCGCCCATATCGCTTGTCATGATTTTTAACTATTGTCCAAGAAGCATCTGGTGTGCTGGTACGTGCTAACATCTCTTCAACTGCAACTAAATAATCATCATATTTTTTATGTTGTTGCCAATCTTGTTTAGTTATTTTCCAAGACTCTGCTGGATTTTTTTCTATTTTCTTAAATCTTTTATATTGTTCTTCTTTATCAATATGTATCCAAAATTTTACTAAAACCATTCCATCATCTGTTAGCTGACGCTCAAAATTAAGAATTTCTTCATAAGATTCTTTCCATGTTTTTTTTCCTATTAATTTTTCTACTCTATCAATCAATACCCGACCATACCAGGAACGATCAAAGATATTTATAGCTCCTCGTGCTGGTAATTTTGTCCAAAACCTCCAAAGAAAAGGATGATAAAGCTCTTCTTGTGTAGGTAAATTAATTGACCAAACCTTAAATCCTCTTGGATCTAATGGCTGCATTAAACTATTAATAAGTGTCCCTTTGCCAGCAGCATCCCAGCCTTCAAAAACAACTACAACTGGAATAGCTTTATTTCTAGCTTCTCGTTGTAACTCGCTTAATCTAGCTTCTAATTGAGGAAAAATTATATCGTAAGTTTCTTTAGCAATAGTTTGATCAAGTACTGTTTCCAACATAGCAGGTAAACTCCTTAAAAAATAGGCTTTGGGGGGTTTATTTTTGGGAAAGTAACAGCGGTAGAGTTTAATTAAATATATATAAGCATTACTATCTAGTAATAACCTCAATATCTGGCAACCAATAGATTCTACCACCATTAGCAACTTTTTTTAACCCTAATGAAGGCAGCTTATCTTCCGTTACTCCTAGATAAGTAAAATGTGGTTGGTCAGAAACAACGGTTTGAAACCATCCATGTTGTGCTAAAATTGTCCTTACTTGTTGATTATTATGCTCTTTAACATCTAAAGCTAGTAAAGAAATATGTTGTGAAGTACCAACAGCAGCAACAGAATATAAAATAGATTTATCTGAACTTTTACTAAAATAAAATCCTTTTGCTTCTAATTTAAGAATTTCTGGAATTTGATCTTTAGGGGAAAGTTTCCTAATTGTTTCTGCTTCGGTAGCAGAAATATGTTTTTGCCTAAGATGAAAACTTAGGCCCGGATCAACGCGGCTTCGCCACAATTTAGCTGTATCTTCATAGCTACGTGCCGCAGCCGTAGAACCATTTGGACTAATAGTTAATTTTGACTCCTTAGCTGTCACTTGTGCAGCTAACAAAGCTTTCATTGCTACGCTTTGCAATTCTATAGAAATACCACTTAAAGTTTTCTTTTCTGATTTGACGCTAGCTTGCCATTTATTTACAGCTTCAGCATCAGGAAAAATTATATAGGCAGGAACTATTGCTTGATTTTGTGCAGTAAAGACTGCTCCATAATCAGCAAGTATACGCATAGCAATTTTATCTTTTACATCATAACTGATTTTATTTTTTTGGAGTATTTTTTCAAAGTTAGGACTAATTTTATAACCAAATATTTTGTCTTCATTAGCAAAAACCTGTGCTAATGCTACTAAAATCAATAATATAAAAACCAAATATTTTTTTTGCATTTTATATCTTATAAAAGTTAAAATAACCTTTTCCTAAAGGTTTTATGTTTAGTTAAAAAGCTTAAAACCTATACAAATATCTTTTTCTTACTTTCACAACTTAAAATCTATTATGAAACTTAAATTTCTACAACCTCTTGTTGATGCTATTAATTTTAATCAACAAAATTCTGTTTCTTCAAAAAAAATAATCAAAATATATTAATTATTTTAGTTATAGTTTTAACAGGTTTAGTTTGTTTTTCAAATAGTTTATTAGGTGAATTTATTTCTGATGATCATAGTTTGATAGTAGAAAAATACAATATTAAGTCTTTATCATTTATACCAGATCTATTCTTTGAACCTTATTTTAATAAAAATGATAAGGCAGGAGGTTATCGACCTATAACCAATGTATCTTATGCCTTAAATTATGCAGTAAATGGTTTAGATCCTTATGGTTATCATTTAGTTAATATAATACTTCATATTATAAATTGTTTGTTAATTTATTGGTTATGTAATTTCTATTGTAAAAATATATTTATATCTTTATTTACTTCTTTACTCTTTGCTATTCATCCAGTACATTCTGAAGCTGTAGCCGCTATATATGGTAGACCAGAACTTTTATGCACCTTCTTTATACTAATTGCTTGGATGTTTTATACAAAGTCTATAGAAAATAAATACTTTTATATTTTATCATTAATTACTTATTTTCTCTCTCTCTTCTCTAAAGAAAATGGAATTATTTTTATTGGTATTTTATTTTTAGTACAATTTTGTACAGAATCAACTTGGATAAAAAGGCTAAAACCCAATAGTAAATTAATAGGCTATATTTTAATTACAATTCCTTTCTTAATACTACGTAGCTATGTAGTTAAGGCTATAGGAGTACCTACTTCAGAACAAGCACAATTTTTTGCTGGTGACAGTATTTTTACTCGAATTTACACAATGAGTTTAGGATATTTGATGTATTTTAAGATTTTAGCTTGGCCTAAAGATTTACTTACAATATATACCTATACAACTATTCCTAAACAAACTTCTCTTTCTTTATCCGTAATACTCGCTCTATTAATAATATTTACTATTATTTTAATAGGTATTTGGCAAGTAAATAAAAGACCTCTTTTAGCTTTTTCTTTATTATTTTTCTTTATTGTTACTAGTGTAATATCAAATATAGTTTTCCCTATTGGTATCTTGATTGCAGAAAGAGTTATATATTTAGCTTCTCTTTCTATTTGTTTACTTTTTGCTATTACTCTATATTGGTTTTATCAATTAGGTTGGAAAAAATTATCTATTATATTATCTATTTTTATTCTATTACTATCTTCTGTACGAACTTATTTTCGTAACCAAGATTTTCTTACAGATATATCTGTATTAAATTCCGCAGCCAAATATGACAATAAATTAGTATTTCATAGGTTTTTCTTAGGTCTAGCATATCAAAGAAAAGGAGACCTTGCTAAAGCAGAGGAATGTTTTAAGGCTGTTATTGCCTCTGACCCTAGCTATCTCTCTGTTTGTGGAATATTAGCAACAATTTTTATAGATCAGGGACGTATTGAAGAAGCATTGCCTTTAATAAATCAAGAACTCTCTTTAGTTCCTAACTCTGTAATTGGGCATGTAACAATGGGTAGGGTATATAACTTAAAACAAGATTATAAAAAAGCGTCCGAGTTTTTTCTTTTAGCTATTAAATATTCTGCTCCAGATCCAGGTTTAGAATATGAAACTGCTTTAATGTTGGAAAAAGCAGAAGATTTTGAACAAGCAGCTATACGAATGAAAAAAGCAATTGAGTTAAACCCTACTTTTATAGACGCGCTTATAGGCTTAGCAAATATCTTACATAAACAAAATCGTTATGATGAGGCTATTTCTGTATTAGATAAAGCTCTATCACTTGATTCTAAAAATGCAGAAATTTATAGTCTTTATGGTGCTAATTTATTATTTCAAAATAAATTATGTGAAGCCAAAGATTTTTTAATCAAATCTATTTCCCTAAATAATAATTTAGCACAAACTCATTACAATTTAGGATTAGTTTATATTGAAATGAATCTTTTTTCACAAGCTCGCTATGAACTTTTACTAGCACTTCAACTTAACCCATTACAAAAGAATCTTAAAGAAGAAATTGCTTCTCTTAATAAGAAAATACCTGCTAAAGCTGTTGAATGCCCTAAATAAGATATTATTTTAGAATATGGGAAGTTTACTTTTTTTCTTTCTTTCCTTGTAATTCTTCTATTTCAACACTTACTAACTCACCCTTAAAAGTTCTTACAAAAGCATCAACAAGCGGATGTTCTGAAGCTTGTTTAAGTAACTGTTGTTTTTTTTGCTCTTCTAAATTTTCTTCTTTACTATCTCCAGCTATTTTAGCTTCAATTTTTAGTATTCGACCCAAAGCTGTCTTAGCAGCATCCAACAAAGTTTCACGGTTTTCTTTACTGTTTACCATTTGTTGGGAAACTTTGGCTTTTTGATTAAAATTTATTTTTAATGTATCGTCCACTAGTTCTAATGCACCTTGTTCTAATGCACTTAAAAGCATCCATTTACGGCGCTCTTCAAGTTCTTTTTTAATTAGCTCTATTGGATCTCCAGTTACAACTTTTGGTGCTGTTATGTTTTCAGTAATTGATTCTATTATATTTGGCTTTGTTTCATTTATTTCTATAGGCTTATTTGCTTTTGTAGTTTCACTTTCAACTTGAGTAGCATTTTTGAAACCTTGAATAGGACTATCTTTAACAGGTGTTTTTTTAGTTTTGCTAATAGGAAGTTTACTAGTAATGTCTGTAACATTTTCAACAGGCTTGAGTGGAGAAGTAGGAGTAGAAATAGTAGGAATATTTAGGCTTCTACTGATTGGTTCAGTAGGTCTTACTTCCTTGTTAATGTTAGAAAAAGTTTGGCTTATTTGGTTTGCAGGTTGTCCATTTATAATTTTTTCTTCTAATGCTTTTAGCCAAAAAACTATTTCTTCTAAACTTTGTAATTTAGTTAATTGTGCTAGTTTAATTAATCCTATCTCTAAATGAAATCTTGGCTGGGTACTTGTTTTTATTTCTTGTTCTAAATTAGCTAATAAGTTAAAAAACCTTACTAAATCTTGATTAGAAAAATATTCTGCTTGCTCTTTATAACTTGCTAGCTCACTTTTCATTATTGGCAAAATTTCTTGGTCATAGCCAACTGTCTTTAACATCAATAAATTACGAAAATGTACCATTAGATCTCGACAAAATTGGCGCAAGTCATAACCTGTTGCTGTAATATCTGATACTAAGTGTATCAACTTTTCTTCATTACGATTAGCAACTGCTAAAGTAAAGTCTGCTAAAACTTGCTGATTAATAATTCCTAACGCGCTACGAATATCTGATTCTGTAATCTCTGTTCCAGCAAAGCTAATTACTTGATCAAAAGCAGATTGAGCATCCCTCATACTACCTTGACCAGCAAAAGCAATCATCATCAAAGCATCATCGCTAATTGCAATACTTTCAGCATCAGCTATTATTCGTAATCGTTTTGCAATTGCTTCGGCTGCAATGGTCTTAAATTCAAAATGCTGACAGCGAGAAAGTATTGTTTGGGGTAGTTTATGTAGTTCTGTAGTAGCAAGAATAAAAACAATATGTTTAGGAGGTTCTTCTAGTGTTTTTAATAAGGCATTAAAAGCACTAATAGAAAGCATATGAACTTCATCAATAATAAAAATCTTACAGCGATCTCGTGCAGGATTAATAGCAATGGTATTAATAATTACATCTCGAACATTATCAACACCAGTGTTTGAAGCAGCATCAATTTCTAGTACATCAATAGCGTTACCTGCTGTAATTTCTTGACAAGAAGAACAATTACCACAAGGTTTAGCACTTAAGCCTTCAAAACAATTAATTGCTTTAGCTAAGATTCTAGCTGTAGTAGTTTTTCCACATCCACGTGGCCCAGAAAAAATAAAGGCATGGTGGAGTCGCTGCATTTGAATTGAGTTTTGTAGAGTACGGGTAATTGCTTCTTGACCTGTTACTTCTTCAAAGGTTTGTGGTCGCCATTTTCTTGCAATTACTTGGTAAGACATAATGCTTTTGAAAAGTTTAGCAGAGTAGAAAAAGTGGGTAAAAATAAAAACTGTTTGACCGGGCCCCGGTTGAACGGCAACACACGACTACACAGTACCGTTGCTACGTTCCCGTCCTGGCGGGGTTCCTGTTTCGCCGTTGTACCGCGCCGGAGCCCGATCAAACAGTTCTTATTTCAAAGAAAATTTTTATTTACTACTAACGGAGAGGGCGGGATTCGAACCCGCGATACGCGTTAGCGTATGCACGCCTTCCAAGCGTGTGGTTTTAACCACTCACCCACCTCTCCGAAGATATCACACTTGGGAGCTTATTGCAAAATCGTTTTAGCAGATTCTTAGCAGATTTTCAGCAGAAAATCTTAGCTGCTTTCCATCAGATTTTTACTAATAACTTTTTCTGACGGAGGGAGGGGGACTCGAACCCCCAAGCGATTTCTCGCGCCGGTTTTCGAAACCGGTGCCTTACCATTAGACTACCCCTCCTAATTTATAAGGCCCTATCTTCTAGCACGAAAAAATTTTTGCATAATCGCTCGGCACTCTTCTTCAAGAATTTTACTAGTAACACTAACTTGATGATTTAACTTACTACTACTGCAAAGTTGAAAAACAGAGTCAATTGCACCTGCTTTTAAGTCTGCCGCACCATAAACTAAACGAGATACTCGCGCCCAGATCATCGCCCCAGCACACATTGAGCAAGGTTCAATAGTAGTATAAAGCGTAGTATTTAATAAACGATAGTTATCAAGCTTTTTAGATGCTTCTCTTAGCACAATCATTTCTGCATGTGCTGTTGGGTCAACATCTAAACGAGTACGATTATATCCAATTGCTATTACTTGTTGTTCAAAGACCAGCACTGCTCCAATAGGCACTTCATTTAGTAAATAAGCTGTTTGAGCAGCTTCTAATGCTAAGTGCATAAAAACTAAATCTTGTTTTTTTAAGTTGTCAAAACTTTGATTGTTCAAGCTTTAATTTTGGCTTAGGGCAAATGCGAATCGGCATAATATCTTTTATAACTTAAAGCTGTCAAGTAGATTTAAGCCGAATTTATTTCTTTTCTGGTGAAAATCTGGTGATTTTGGTTTCTTGTAACATCATCAAAGCCCAATAAGTGCCACCTGAAACAAAAAAGCCTACAAACCAAGCATAATCATAAAGTGGAGCTAAAGGTTTTATTACTATTCCGCCCCAGGCCAGGCCGCAGCCTAGCAAAGTAGCCACTATTGCTGCAATATTCCAGCCGCCTATATAGCGGTATATACCTTGGGAAAGGTAAAGATCTGGCACTTCTAAATGTTTTCTTCTAATTAGCCAATAGTCTGCAATCATTACCCCTGCAATAGATCCTAGTCCGCCAGAATAGCCAACCAACCAAGTAAAAATATAACCTGATGGATCTGCTAATAATTTCCAGGGCATCATTAAAATTCCAATAATTCCTGTTAATAATCCTCCTCGTTGGAAAGTAATCCACTTAGGAAAAGCATTAGCAAAATCGTTTGCTGGTGAAACTACATTAGCAGCAATATTTACTGATAATGTAGCAATTACTACTGTAAACATTGAAACTGCAACAATTACAGGCTGAGTAAATTCACCAATTAAGATAACTGGATCCCAAATCACTTTTCCATAAATAATTGCAGAGGCAGAAGTAATAATTACACCCATAGCAGCAAAGACTGTCATAGTAGAAGGAAGAGCCACGACTTGCCCAACCATTTGTTCGCGCTGGCTTCGTCCAAAGCGAGTAAAATCTGGCATATTTAGCGAAAGTGTAGCCCAATAACCTATCATCGCAGTTAAAGAAGGGATAAAAACTGGTAGGAAATCTCTTAAACTCTTAAATTTGCCGCTATCCTGCATAATTGCACCTAAGCCTTGAGCTTTCCAAATCGCCCAAATCATTAGAAAAAGAGCCATTACTAAAACAAATGGTGCAGCCCAATTTTCTACATGCTTAAGTAAATTCATTCCCTTATAGACAATAAAAATATTTAATGCCCAAAATAGCAGAAAAGAAATATATTCGGTTGGAGTATAACCAGCAATAATGGCAGGACTCTGTATTTTATCGCCTAAGAGCGTAGTCCAACTTGGCATAAGTGTACGGAAAAATACTTGTAAAGCTTGTCCACCAATCCAGGCCTGGATACCAAACCAACCACAAGCAACTATAGCCCTCATTAAAGCTGGAAGGTTTGATCCAAGCGTTCCATAACTAGCACGAGCAAAAACTGGAAAAGGAATTCCATATTTAGTACCAGGATGAGAATTAAGTAAAATTGGGACTAGTACTATTATATTACCAAGTAAAATAGTAACTAAAGCTTGCCACCAATTCATTCCCGCGCTAATTAGCCCTGAAGCAAGCATATAGGTAGGAATACAATGCGCCATACTGATCCAAAGGGCGGCAAAATTATAAGTCGTCCAATCGCGTTTTTTTACTGGTACAGGTGCAAGATCCTCATTCCAAAGTGAGCTATGAGAAACATCTTCCTTCATTTCATATAATTCTTCTTTATCTGAATCTGACGAAATTGGCATAGACGACATTTTATTGATCCCTTTCCTTATGCTAATAATTATTAGTAATATTTGACTAATTCTAAGACTGATATTAAAGCTTTTAAGGCTTCTTGATCTGTTCTGTTTGACAGTTCCCAGGCTTGCTCAAATTCATCTATTGCTGCTGTCCAATTCTCCACACTAACATAAGCATGACCAGCACAATAATGCAAAATAGCAACATCTTTTAATTCTTCATCCATTGCTTCATACTGTTCTAATATTGATAACATTTTATTTATTAAATCTTTTTTCTCTATTTTTCTTAAATTTCTTACGTCTTCTAATCTACTTAATTCATTATCTATTGCAAAAGCTGTCTTTCTTTGTTTAGTAGACATTATATTATATAAAGTATTTATACTAGCTTCTGTATATTGATCCATAGCTATTCTATAATGTTTATATGCTTCTTCTACTTGATTATTTAAGCTTAATGCAATAGCTAGATTTTCATGTGCCAAAGCATAATAATTTTTGCGAGTTTCAACAGCTTTTTTATAGCTATCTATAGCTTGCGTTAGCATATTTCTAATATTTGTTCGTGTTTGCAAGATATAAGTGTTGCCTAAATCTAAATAAGCTTCTGCAAAATCTGTCTTTTGCTTAACTGCTAGTAAAAATTCTTGTTCAGCATCCAAATAATTCCCTTGCCTAAAATAAATTCTAGCTAAGTTATAGTGTGCTAAAGGGTAATTGCCTTTTCCTTTTTCAATTGCTATTGAAATATTTTTTTTAGCTTCGTCTAGGTTTCCTTCTACTTCATAAATTAAAGCTAAATTATTATAAGCTTCTGCAAAGTCTTCTCTTAAACTTATTGCTTGTTTATAAGCATTTATGGCTTTCTCAAAATTTCCCTGATGAGCATAAGCTATTGCTAAATTGTAATTTATTGAAGCAAGATTTCTTTTTTCTTTTATGTTTTCAGCTTTTGTTGCAGCTATCAATTTTTCATAATGGCTTGTTGATTCAGCAATTTGCCCACTGCGATAAAGTGCAACACCTAAATTTATTTGCCCTTCCCTATCATTAGGATCAAGACTTAAGCCTAAGTTAATTTCTTTGATAGCTTCATCATATTTTTCTAAATCTAAAAAGCAGTACCTAACCCTAAATGTGCGCTAGCTGATTTATTATTACTTAAAACTTTTTGGTAAATTTCTACTGCTTTTTCAGTTTGTTTATCTTCAACTAATTTATCGGCTCTTGCTATTAATTGTTCTGGGCCAGCAACCGTCTTTTGGACACTTACACGTTTTACTTTCTCTAAAGAAGCCTCTCCAACTTGTTGAACTCCATAGCGTTTTGCAGGTGAAAAATCCTTTGTTGGCATATAACGTAAACTTGGACTAGATGAATTTGCTCCAAAACGTTTACTTGGATCTTGAATAAAAGATAAAAAGTTTTGGGTTTGAGCTATCGTGCTAGTAGAAAATATTAAACTTAAAAGAATTGCGCTAAGTAAACTTTTTTTAGCCTTTATCAAACTTTTTTTAAGCATACTTCTAAACTCACTTAGATTTCTAAGACCTTAAGATTAAAGATTTTTAGTGGGGTGTGTAATTATAATACAGTAAGGTTAAATTTACAGATTTAAAAATATAGCCCAGCCCTAAAGAACTAGGCTATTACAAAATGCCCTTACAGGGCATTAAGGTTTTAATACTTCTTTAGAATCAATAACTTACAAAACCAATCTCATTACTATAAACATATCTACTTAACTAATTCTAAATATTGCGCTTGAAACCATTCAGCAGTTTGTTTTAACCCAGTTTGAAAATCTACTTTAGGAATATATTTAATTAATTCTTTTGCTTTACTAATATCTGCATAGGAATCTTTACATCCTGGTCTTGACTCAGCAAAATTTACTTTTAATGAAGTATTTAATATATTGGCTAATTTTTCGCCAACAGATAAAATTGAGTAATAGCCGCTACAAGATATATCTACGGCTGTTGCAGCCGTCTCTTTTGGTGCTGTCATTGCTAGTAAATTTGCTGCAACAACATTTTCTATAAAAGTAAAATCTCTAGTTTGACTGCCATCTCCAAAAATAGTTATAGACTCTCCTTTAAGTAAAGCCGTAACAAACTTAGGAATTACAGCAGCATATTGAGAATGTTCATCTTGGCGAGGGCCAAAGACATTAAAATAGCGTAAACTCACAGTTTCAAAACCATAAAGCGAACTAAAAAGCTGACAATAAATTTCACCTGATAATTTAGATAACGCATATGGCGAACGTGGCGAGGGAGGCATAGTTTCTATTTTTGGTAAGGTTGGAGTATTGCCATAAACTGAAGAACTAGAAGCATAAACCAAGCGTTGTACTCCTGCATCTCGCGCAGCAAGCAAAAGCTTTAATGTTCCTGTACTATTACATTCATGTGTGGTAAGCGGGTCATCAATTGAACGTGGAACTGAACCTAAAGCAGCTTGATGAAGTACAAAATCAACGCCTAAAACAGCTTTTTTTATAGCCTCTTCGTCTCTAATGTCTCCTGTTATTAGTTCAATATCCGAAAGAACACTAGATAAGTTCCCTTTTTTACCTGTAGTAAAATTATCTAATACTTTTACTTTATAATTTTTAGCTAATAAACCATCTACTAAGTGGCTACCAATAAACCCAGCACCACCAGTAACTAGCACTTTTTCGCCTGCCATTGTAAGTCTTTATCTCCTTGACTTATTAAATTCTGGATAATAATCTGCTTAGTGCAATGATACAAGACAAACGCGAGCAACATAAACAAAGCAAAAATAAAATAATTAAAGCTGGTAAAAGAGTATTACGAATGGAAGCGGTAGCACTCCACCAGGTAGAATCTTTGCTAGGCCAAGAATTTGCCTTAGCAGTAGAAAAAATAGCCGACTGTCCAAGCAAAATTATTTGTTCTGGTATGGGTAAAGCTGGATTAATCGCTCAAAAAATAGCTTCAACTTTTGCATCTACTGGCATTCCAGCATTTTTTCTTCATCCTTCTGAAGCATTGCACGGTGATTTAGGCATGGCTGGTAGTGGAGATGTAGCATTAATTTTCTCTAACTCAGGAGAAAGTGAAGAAATTATTCGCCTTCTGCCTCATCTACGTACTCGTCAAGTTTTTTGTATCGCACTAACAGCCCAGCAAACTTCTTCGCTAGGTCGTGGCTGTGAACTAGTGGTAGAAATAGGTATTTTAGAAGAAGCCTGCCCATTGCAGCTTGCCCCTTCTAGCTCAACAACTGCCCTACTTGCTCTAGGTGATGCTCTAGCACTTACCGTTTTAGAATTACGAGGCTTTACAACTTATGAATATGCTCGACTTCATCCCGGCGGTAGCCTAGGAAAACTTGTTAGCCAAGCCCAAGAGCTTATGCGAACTGGTTCACGTTGCCCAATTGTTTCACCAGAAACTACTGTTAAAGAAACAATTATAGCTATAAGTCGCGCCCGTGCTGGTTTAGCAATTGTCGCTGATAAAACTGGAAAACGTCTTGGAATTTTTACTGATGGTGATTTCCGTCGTCACTGGGAAGAAAATGACAATATTGCTAATGTTATGGTTGGTGAGGTTATGATCAAACCTGGTCTAGCTATTAAAACAGGAACTTTAGTTAGAGATGCAAAGAATTTAATGGCTGAGCGTCATATCAACGCCTTACCCGTGCTAGATTCAGAAGATTACGTACTAGGTTTATTAGATCTGCAAGATATTATCTAACATGTTATCAAACATAGATTTAAGTAATGGAATTAGTATCAAGTTTTGTCGTTCTGACCTTGGAATAGATTACCCACTTTTTTATACAAGTTTAGGGGAGCATCACAGTTTTGAGTTAGCAGAGGAAAAAATCAATTTACCATTAGATATAATTGGCTTTAATGCTAAACCTAATAGTTGGATAGTGTTGGAGTTAATGACACAAATAAATTTTTTAATTGCTAATGTTGGAGATTACCTAGCAGTAAGACGCACTAATCAGGTACGTAATGGACAAATTGCTATTATTAAGCACGAAGAAAAGGTATTAATTAGACGTATTTTTGCTAGTGGTGAAGGATTAGTTTTACGTCCGCTAGATAAGCAAGCTGATTTACTTGTTTTGCCTTCAGCAATAGACATTCGTGGGACAATCGAAGGTTTAGCAATTGAAAAATGTTGGTATAAAATTTCGACTAGCGAGAAACTTCCTGCACGTTAGAAACCAAAGAAAAATTAGGGTTTTTCTTACGTCGCCAAATAAAACCATCTAAAACATAATGTGTAATTTGCGGCAGGGCTAACAGTGGGACTAAAATAATCTTAAACTCATCCAAATCCCAACCTTGACCAAAAAACCAGCTACGGTCATGCCAAACGCCTCTATCCCAAATCATTTCTTCAACATAGGCTAAGGCCCAAAGCAAAGTTAAAAAGCCTAGCGGCCCATCTGAAAACAATCGATATATTCCTTTTTGGTGTTGTTCGTCCAAGCGTTGACGACCATACCAATAAACTAAAGCTAGATAAGGTACTCCATGAATAATTACATTTGTTACAGTAAAAGCATAATCTGAGTTATAACCAATAATTCCAACATACCAACAAATTGCAGTTGTAACTAAGACAATATCTTTGCCTGGATTCCAATGGTTTTTACCTAAGCCCAAATAAAGAGTTTTAGCAAAATAAGCTATTAGCGATATGTAATAAATTGGTAGCGCGACAGTTTGAACAATTTGAGGAATAGCAATAAAGTCATCGGTTAAAAACCACCAAAAAAGACGAGGTAAGTTAGTATGCCAATAAATTAGAGGGTAAATTGTAGCCATATAAACAGCAACGCTATCAATCCACCAAGTTAGTTTGTTAGTTTCACCACAGCGGGCCCGGTAAAGTGCTACCCACCCATATTGTTGACGGACAAAGTGAAAAACTGCTAGATAGGCTAGAACACGCCAAAAGGTTAATTCACCTTGTGAATAAAGCATAATTCCTGCAACCAAAGCTAAAGTAGGGACAAGCACATATAGCCAAGGTCGTCGTTTTAGCTCATCAGAATCTAAATAAACACGAAATCCTGTTGAATAAACATGAGCAACATCAATAAATAAGACCGCTGGAATCCAAGCCCAATCAGGGGTTGAGCCATTTAATAAACCTACTCGCGCACCTATCCAAAGCGCGAGTAGTGAGACTACTGCACTACCTAAAAACACAGCTAAATCTACACGAGGAGAAAAAAGCCACCAATTTTGCTTTAATGTGCTACTCATTTTAAGAATCTAATCCGTTAAGAAAACTCTATAGAAATTATTCTTGAGCTACAAACTTTTTATTTACAACATTCTCCAAATTCAATTATAAAGTCAACAAATCTTTTTCCTTGTTCTATTTGCCACAAGTTAAACTCTTGAGTAGAATTTACTTAAGACGCAAATTACTTTTAGTAAATATCCCTAGTACATAAATTATGAGTGACCATTGTATCTTAATTGTTGATGATGATATTGCAACTTTGAAAATACTTGAGAAAGCATTTCAAAGTTTAGATTGTCAGATACTTACTGCTCAAAATGGACAGCAAGCATTAAACTTATGCCTACAAAATACCCCTAGTTTAATTATTTCTGACTGGCATATGCCTATACTTAATGGAATCGATTTATTTTTTCATATTAAAAATTCGTCTGGTTTGCAGCATATCCCTTTTATTTTTATAACTATTTCTGAAGATGAAGAGATAAAAAAAGCTTTGCTAACTACAGGTATAAAAGATTATTGGCGTAAACCTCTTAATCTTATAGAAATAGTAGCTAAAACTAAAACATTTTTAACCAACCTAGATTCCAACCCAAATTTAGTTGACGATAATACTATGCAATTAGTTAGTCTAACAGAAATACAATCCAATGATTCTACAACTAAAGTTCCCGTAATTTTTGAATCCTTAAACTCATTTCCTAAAACTCCTACATCAAATAATTCCATTGATGCCCCTAGTGAAACTTTTCTTTATATTGATAGAATATTGAATAGTAGATATAAACTATTAAATCCTATTGGTCGTGGAGGGATGGGTATTGTCTACAAAGCATATGATTTAGCCAAAAACCAAGAAATTGCATTAAAGCTTTTAAGACGTGAATATATATCCAATATGGTTGAAGTAGAACGTTTTGCACGAGAAGCATCAGCAACTTTACGTATTAATCATCCTAATGTAGTTCAAATTTATGAGTATGGATTGGCTGAATCTGGGCAGGCTTTTATTACTATGGAACTTTTACCAGGCCATTCTTTGACAGCAGAATTATTTCAACATGGCTTTATTTCTTCTCAGAGAAAAGCAGTAAAAATAATGAGGCAAATCTGTCTAGGCGTTTTGGCTGCACATAGACAAGGCGTAATACATAGAGACTTAAAACCAGCTAATATATTTTTATTAAACCCAATGGATGATGCACCTAGAATAAAAGTGTTAGATTTTGGAATCGCTTTTTTACAAAGCAAACAAGAAAATTTTGTTGTTAGCCTTCAACGTTTGACCGATCCTAACATCATTGTTGGAACACCAGAATATATGTCCCCTGAGCAAATACAAAAACTTTCCATAAATGAGAAAAGCGATATATATTCATTGGGGGTAGTTTTTTATGAACTCTTAACAGGTGATTTACCCTTTTTAGGTAATCAAATGCAAATATTAATTGCACAAGTCAGCAAAACACCCACACATATTAGCAAAATGGTTGAAATCAACCCCAAATTAGCTGATTTGATAATGGCAATGCTAGAAAAAAACCCTGAACAGCGTCCTAGTTTAGAAAGTATAGCTAATAAGCTAGAACTCTATTTCTAAGAATAAAATACAAACCTATAAGAAAAAATACAGATGAAAAACCTTTGAATTTTTATTGGTATCTTGTCAACATCTTTTGAAGTTGTTCTAAATTAATAGGTTTACTGATGTAATCATCCATGCCTGCTGCCAAACACTGTTCTTTATCTCCTTCTACTGCACCCGCTGTCATTGCAACAATTTTTGGTCTAACTTTTAAGTCTATAGTCTTAATGATTTCTTCTGTAGTTGTTAGTCCATCCATTTCTGGCATTTGTATATCCATTAAAATAATATCATATTGTTTTTCTTTCAATACTTGTAAAACTTCTATACCATTATTTACTATGTCTATAGAATATCCTAATTTTTCTAATAATTTTTTAGCTATCTTTTGATTAATAATATTATCTTCCGCTAATAATATTTTTAATGGTTTAGTATTTTCAGATATTTTTTCTATTGTTAGTTTATTAATACTTTTTTCTTCTAACAAATTTTTATCAAAATAATTCACTAAAATACTATATAATTGCGTGGGTTTTATTGGCTTAGTAATCTTAATTATCTGTTTATAATTTACAGCTATATTTTTGATTTCAATAACAGAAGTTATTAACAAAATAGGTGTTTTTTCCTTATTTATTTCATTTATTGAATCAAGTATTTTTTCTATGTCCCTGGATGCTTCCAAAATAACAAAGCCTATTTTTTCTTCGCTATTAAAGGTGTTAAGTAATTCTGAAATATCTTTTAACTGTTTTACTTTTAATCCCCAAGTATTTAAATTAGTTGTTATAAACTGTTGGTTTTGGTCATTATTTATTAACACTAAGGTATTTTTATTTATCAAACTTTTATTTTCTTGATAGAGGTAATCATATTTTGTATTGCTAGCTTTTTTAGCTAGTATAGTAAAATGTGCTGTAGTTCCTTGTTTTTCAACACTTTCTAAAAAAATTTTTCCTCCCATTTGTTCAGAAAGTTTTCTACTAATTGCTAGTCCTAAACCTGTACCGCCATAAATTCTAGTAGTAGATTTATCTGCTTGACTAAAAGCTTGAAATAGCTGAGAAATTTTTTCTTTAGCAATACCAATACCACTATCTTTAACACTAAAGTTTATTTGATAAAGGTTATTTTCTTGTTCAATAGATGAAATTTTAAGGATAATCTCCCCTTTTTCAGTAAATTTTGTAGCATTACTTAATAAATTTATTAAAATTTGCTTTAATCTAGTTACATCTCCATAAATAAAATTAGGCACTGTATTATCATAAATGTAAATTAAATTTATACTTTTTTCAGCACATTTTTGAGAAATTAAATCTAAAGTTTCCTCAACAGCATTGCGTAAATCAAAATCAATATTTTCTATTTCTAAATTACCAGATTCTATTTTTGAAAAATCTAAAATATCATTGATCAAAGCAAGTAAAGACTCCCCACTAATTTGTATGGTTTTTAGTAAATCTTGCTGTTCTGAGTCAAGTTTAGTGTTGAGAAGTAAAGTAGTTGCACCTATTACAGCATTCATAGGTGTGCGAATTTCATGGCTCATTGTTGCTAAAAATATACTTTTTGCTTGATTAGCCTTTTTTTCCCGTTGTTCAGAAACTAATAAATTTTCTGTTCTTTCCTGCACTCTTTCTTCTAATGTTAGGTAAAGTTTTTCTAAATAACTCTTAATTTTAACTGCAATATAAAAAGACATTGTAAGAAAAAATCCTATGCCACAAGTACTATCAACTACAGCCATTGTTAAACTACTATATTGACCTTTTAATTGCAAAGTTATCCCAAATGCTAAATCTACTAATAAAAATATTAAAGCTGAAGTAAATATCCAAATATATGGTGTTTTTTCTTTATAAGATCTTTTAATGGCTACAAATAGCTCCACTAGTAAAATTACAGCAACAATGAAAAATATTATTATACATGTTTGGTAAATAAAACTATTAGGTATCAAAGATAGTAATAGTATTGGAACAAATATAGCTAAATGTCGGTATGCTAAAAATCCTCTTTGTAAAATTGCTGTAAGATAATAATATCGAAAAGCTAATACTAAAGGTAATGTCAAAAGATTAATTAATATGTTAGCAATAGAATATGTAAGTATACTAGTGTTTATAAAACTAACTGTTATAAGTAATATTTGTTGTATTAAGCCAATAAATAGAAATATACCATAATATAAATTGATTCTTTCTATAGGATAAACATAAAAAATGATTAGATGAGCAATTAATAATAAAAAGGTAAGAAAAATAAAAATATATTGTAAGTTTAATGATTGATAATAAGTATTTAGTTGAGTTAGTACTTTTTCAGGTGTTAATAATTGGGCAGTAAACCCTTGTCTTAATCCAAAAATGACCACAGCTAAATTAGTAAAATAATTATCTGTTGATGTGTTTATAAAGTAGCGGATTGCTAATACTTGATGTTTCTTTTTAGGAACAAAAAGACAAACATTATTTTTGCTAATCTGATCAGCTTTATTTTCCTCAACTTTGTTATTTGTTAATGCAAACTTTTGAAGTTTTTCCCCATCCATATAAACTTCTATTGCTCCAACTTGATTAACTAAAAGAGCAATATTTTTGGACATTAACAAATCTTGACTAAATTCCAAATGTAGACGAAACCAACAGTAACCTTGCTGATTAAGGTGCTTTTCTTTGATTAGAGGAAAAGAACCCTTGGCCCAATTACTATCATCATATGTAGGTGTGGCCCATTGCAAATTATCTCCTAATTGATATGACCAATTTTCTAGTAAAGTAGATTTTTCTAGATCTTCAACACTCACAACTACTTTTTCTTCTGCCAAACCAACAACAAAACATATAAATATCAATAAAAAACTTAGCCAAATCTTATAGACAATTGCTTGAAAGGAGAATTTCATAAGTAACCTTTTGTGTTTTTACACAATTAATAAGCAAGCTAATTATCACAAATTATTTATGTTGTTATGCCTAACTGCACTGTAAATAAAGTTTTCTGAGGTTTTAGCGACATTTAACACTTCTTCAGCAGCCCTAACACCATTATAAAAAGCTTCTTCAAATAGTGCTACACCGCTTAAATCAGCGTGTGCAAAATGTATATTTTGATAAGGTTTTGCTGCGTCAAGACGTGCTTGACTCCAGATAAAACCTGGTCTTGGCCTAACCATTGCGTGACCCCATCGCATTATATCTAAACGTTCGGTCAAGTTTCTAATTTCAGGATGAGCTTGTTCAATATCGGTAAGCGTAACATCGGCCCAAGCCCGCCAATCATTGTTTAATAAGCGTTTTCTCGATTCTTTCACATCAGCATCAGCTAGCGGATAATAATAAGTAAAAATTGTTGGCCCATAATCTAAGCCTCGTTGATGAGTAGCTACTACATAACCAAGCGATGGGCTTTCATAAAAAACATTATCCCAACATAAAGGAAACATTTGACGGTTTTTATTTATCGGACGTTCTTTTAAGAAAAGATTTTACACGATACAAGTCCCATATTGAAATTCTGCTATATGTTGAGGTGGATTTTCTCGGTAAGGTCTGATTATATAACGAGTTAGAAATTGTGGTGCAGCAAAAATTACTTGGCTAGCTTGAAATCCAAAAGCTTGACTAGTGTTATTTTCAATAGTAATTACTTCAACTATGTTTTTATCTTTGTCAGGAATTATTTCAACAGCAGCAAGTCCAAGACGAACTTTAGATTTTACTTTTTCATAAAGATAGTTAACTAAACGCCCATTGCCTTCAGGCCAAGTCATTAAAGGTTGGGCATTATCGCCAGGCTTTTTCATACGTGAAGCAAAATAAAAAATTCCTGCCCAAGCACTTGTATTTTCAAGATCTGAGCCATAATCATCCCGACAAGAATAATCTACTAACCAGCGAAGTCTTGTAGATGTCCAATTATGCTTGTCTAACCAACTAGCCATAGTAATTTTATCTAGTGTTGTAACTTCTGCATCATCAGAAGCCATTGCTATGGGTAAAGTAAAAGCTCTACGTCCACGCAAGTCTCGCCAGGCGACCCAACGAGAGATTTCTTGTTGAAAAGCCTTAAATTCTGCTAAATCTTTTTCTGAAGCACCTGCATAAAGATACAAGCCTTCATACCATCGACCACGATAAAAGAGTCTTTCTTCAGGATCTCTACATAAATATTGCTAGGCTACAATGGGTTGACCTTCGCTATCTTGGCCTTCTAAAAGCTCCATTTCATTAAAAAGTTCTAGCAAAGCTATGTTTTCCTTCATTGGAGCAGGAATATAATGCGCTCCCCAAGGATAAGACACTAGTTTTGATTCACCGCTTCGAGATGTACCGCCGGGAGCTTTTTCTATTTCAAGCAAGATAAAATCTTCAAAACCTGATTTTAGTAGTCGCCAAGCAGCAGATAGCCCTGCTACACCTGCGCCAACAATTACAAGCGGAACTTTTTGCCAATTGTCTGAGGGTGGGGTAATTTTTAGTCCATCTCGTATTTTATGACCAAGATCATCTGATGGCCCAACAATTTCACCTTCAGGAAAAATATTTGAATTTTTATTTTGACAAGCAGATAAAGCTAGAGGTGTGCTTAGAAAAGCTGTTAAAAGTTCGCGCCGTGTAAGTTTCATTCCCAGCGTCGCCATTCAGATTCATAGTATTGAACTAGAACTTGGTTATCTAACCGGTTAACTTCCACAGGAACAGCAGCCATATCAGCAGAAATTACAAATAGAGATGCTAGCGTTTCATTAGTAAGAAACCGTAGGTCTTTTGGAGTTTCTTTTGGAATTTCAAAATCCTGGTCAACTTTAGCTAAAGCAAAACCCCAAACACCAAAAGCAGGAACAGCCGTTTGATAAGGTTTGACAGCAAATCCAGCGGCTTCAATAGTTTTAATAATGCACCAATAAGAAGTCCGTGCAAAAAGCGGCGAAGTGCATTGAATGCCTACCGTTCCACCTTCGTTTAATGATTTTTTTAGCAACCGATAAAACCTAGTTGTATAAAGTTTTCCTAAAGCAAAAGTATTTGGATCTGGAAAATCAATAATCGCTACATCAAACTTTTCTTTTTGATCTTCTAGCCAAATCATCGCATCTTGATTAATAACTTTTACTCGTGGGTCAGCAAAAGAATTTTTATTAAGTTCCGCTATTAAAGGAAAACTAGATGAAAGGTTGGTCATACCTGGGTCAAGATCTACAAGCGTTACTGACTCAACATCTTTATATTTAAGTACTTCCCTAAGTCCCAAACCATCACCACCGCCTAAAACTAAAACTCGTTTTGGTGTACCAAAAATTGACATTGCTGGATGAACTAGCGATTCATGATAGCGATACTCATCAGCCGAGCTAAATTGTAAGTTACCATTAAGAAAAAGTTGAAATCCTGCGCGGCTTTTTGTGATTACAATTCGCTGATACTGTGTTGTGCGTGAATAAATTATATCATCAGCAAACATATTATCTTCAGCTAAAGAAGTAAGCTTATTAGCTGCAAATAGGCCAACTAAAAGCAGTACAATAACAACTGTTGCTTTTATTCTTATAGCAATAAATTTTTTTTTGCTATCAATGATTGTAGAGTCCAAGTTCCCCATAAACCTATGGCAGCATTAAGGATACCAAAAACTAGTGAAGTACGAACTAAGCCCAATTTTGGAACAAGAAAAATAGGAAACAAAAGCGACGCAACTAAAGCCCCAATATAATCAACAGTTAAGACACGAGAGACTAAATCCTTAAAATCCAGGTTATCTTTTAAGATTCGCATTAGCAAAGGCAGTTCTAAACCTACTAATGTACCTATTAGAAAGACTATTAGATAAAGGATTATATGAAAGTAGCTTAATTTTGCAAAAGAGAGGAATAAAAGCGGGGCTGAAGTGCCACCTAAAATTGCAACAGCAATTTCTATTTCAATAAACTTGCGTGCTAGGTTTGTTTCAATAAAGCCAGAAAGCCAAGCACCTACACCTAAAGCAGAAAGGTAAATCCCAATAATTAAAGAAAATTGCGTAACCGAATCCCCTAAAACATAACTAGCCAATGTGCCAGCTAATAACTCATAAACTAAACCACAAGTAGCAATTATCAGCACATTAAGAAAAAGTATTGGGGTACGAATCATTAGTATTTAGCCTTGAATTGCTGCCGATAAAATCATAGCAATACCTAAAATAACTGAACCTATAACAATGCCTAAAGAAATATTTTGATCTTCTTCAATTTCTTTGCGAATAGAGAATGGACAAACCTTTACAATAATAAAAAATGCTAATGCAAATAAAACCATTCCTATTAAAGCAAAAATCAGTGCAAGAAAGATACTTTCTACTGACATTTTATTTGGGTCTATCATAAGTAATAACATTATTTTCCTCCGCTATAACCAGAATGCCAGAAATGAAAAGAGCGATAACCACCAGGTGATTGACGAACGCTAGGCGGGATAACTTCGCGCTTGTTGTCGCCAAACTCCCAGCCGTAAAAACCTGCTACGGCATAAAGAAAAACTATCGAGCCGCCAAATACTAAAAAAAGTCTTTTTGCATTCATAGAATTTCCAAAGTTTTAAGATATTTATTCACTGCTGTTACTTAGATTGTAAGGGCTATCTTTCCAACGTTGTGATTCAAAACTGCCTCTTCTGATTAAGGCATAAATAGGCAGTATTGGAAGAAAGATTAAAATCAAAATAGGGTGCCAAGCCCTGGATTTGCCTTGACGTACTTCTAAAGAAAGTGGTGCTTGTTCTTGCCATTTACTCCATTGTGCTTCTATTCGTAAGGTGTATTTACCTGCGGGTAAAGCAGAAATAAACATATCCGACGTTTGGCTACCTTCGCTCCAGGACTCGCCACCATCTACACCATGATAATATTCAATTGGCATAGAAAAATTTTGCACAAGTCCAGTTTCTTCATTAATAAAATCACCTTCAAAATAAAACCATGAGTTATCTACAACAGATTTAGCTGTAATATAAATATTTTTTCTTCCTTGTATTTCAAAAGGTTCTGTAAAAATTATTTGTGTTGCAGTTGTGTTATTAGCAAGAGGTGGAAAAGTATAATTTTTAGAAATTATTTGTTTATTGCTAGCAGTAATAGCAAAAAACATCCATAAAAATATTGTGATCCCACTAAAAGCTAACCAATATTTTCCAATACCAGCATTTGGATCATAGAAAGGTTGTGTCGGCCCAACTCCAATTGGCTCAGGCAATGTTCCAGCAGGTAAACCAAAAGCTTTTTCTACCTGATCTTTTGGCAAGTAAGCACCAAGTGACCAGTTAATTTCTGTGTCAGAAATTTCTTCTGAAAGCATTAATGGAGGAGAAATATAGTCCGCTACTTCTGCCATTTCTCCAACGGTTACTTTCCAGTAAAACTCCCCTGCAACATAGTCAACAAAAGCTTTGCTGTTATCAAAAATCTTAAAAGTTTTATCACTAAAATTAATTTGTCCAATTAATTTATTAGCTTGAACTGTGCCAGGTGGGAGAGGTTTGACATAATTCCAATGATTATTGCTAAAGGTTAGCCAATGAAAACCAGTTTCTACATTGTAGAGCAGAAATTCTTGCCAAGGATAACGAATATTATCAACTGTAACACTACGCTCAACAAAACCTAGCACCTTCATTTTCTTACCTTCAAAATCGCCTTCTTTACCAAGTGGAATAATTGGCGTTAAAGGCTGTAATTTAGGTAAGTTTAGGTATTGTAGTTTGCCCTGGTTAACATCTAAAAAAGATCCGCAATTAGGACAAGTAACACGTTCTGCTTTATCAGGCACTTGTAAAGTAAGAGGCCCCGAACAATGAGGACAAGTTAATTGAAGTGCTGAGACTTGGCGCAGTTCCTTTTCTTTAACTGTGCCAGGCGCAAAACCAAACGCACTTAAAGGTACTTCTCGACCAATAAAAACTAATGGTGGTAGTTCACTATAATCAATAGTTGCAAATAGACCTTGCTGACCAGAAAGATCTCCATAGTAGTATTGGCTTTTAGGTTGAAACCGATAAGGAATTTCACCTTTGGCAGAAAGTGCAGTAGCTACACCTTTTTCTGCAACCATTAAAGGGGCTGTATTAGGAAAAGAAATGTTTTGACCTAAAATTAACTGTTCAAAATTTGGAATTTGTTGAGGAGAAATATTATTAGAAGGAAAAGTTACATAAAACCGGCCTTGAGCCTCGGCAATCCAGCCCCATCGACCATCAGCAAAAGCAGCATACCATTCATCCCAAACCCCGCCAGCTTGATGACCAAGTTGAGCGCGTCCAGTAATTTCAAAAGGTATATTTTGGTAAACTCCACGAAGTCCAATATCTAAAGGTGAGTCGGTTTCTGTTAGATCAGCAACTTTTCCTAAGTCTTCTAGTTTGCGATCTTTACGAGCCAATGCCGAATTGCAATACTCACATATTGCCACAATAGATGTGTCAACATTAAAGACTACCGGCGCACCACACGCAGGGCAAGAAGCCTGAACTGGACTCACTATTTCGCCTCGCTAATAAGAAAGTTTGCTTGAAAGTAAAATCAATTATACTGTCTTAGTTTTTCTAATCAAGCACTTCGACGCAAAAGATAAACAAATAATGGTGCGCCAATTAAAGCTGTGATTGCTCCAACAGGTAGT
The DNA here is from genome assembly GCA_016713405.1 of Blastocatellia bacterium. Taxonomy (NCBI): domain Bacteria; kingdom Pseudomonadati; phylum Acidobacteriota; class Blastocatellia; species Blastocatellia bacterium. The sequence goes on along the minus strand of JADJPF010000027.1, from coordinate 147,304 downwards.
TCTCTAGGTGCAATTACTATTCGCGCTAAAGTATCAGCTAGAAGTAACAAACTTGCCCCAAGTAAAGCTGAAGCAGGTATTAGCAAACGATGATCACTAGAAACGGCCATACGAATAATATGCGGAACTATTAAACCTATGTAACCTATTGAACCTACTAGGGCTACGGTTGCGCCTGTTAATAAAGAAGCTAGCAAATAGAGCGCGATTTTAATTTTTCAACACTTACACCTAAACTTAACGCGCTTTCTTCACCTACCATTAATAAATTTAGCGAGCGTGAAAGTAGAAAAATTATTGTTATACCTAAAAAATTAATTACCAGAGTAATACCAAGTAAAGTGTTATTACTAGAACTTAAGTCACCCATTAGCCAAAAGCAATACCTCTTAGTTTCGCGCTACTTGCTACAGTTAGCAAAAAATAATTGCTGCCCATAAAAATGATGTAGTAATTACACCAGCTAAAATTAATCGATCTGTTGAAGTGCCTCTTTTACCTTGTCCAAGCAAATAAACAACTAAAATTGTAATTGCAGCACCAAAAAAAGCTCCTAAAGGCTGGCTAATGGGAAATGTTTCAGCCAAAATAATTGCTAAAACTGCTCCAAGCGCAGCACCGCTTGAAACGCCTAAAACATAAGGTTCTGCTAGTGGGTTACGTAGCAAAGCTTGAAGTGCTGCACCTGCAACCGAAAGTGCTGCACCTGCAATTATAGCTAAAATAGCTCTTGGAAGCCTGACACTAAAAAGAATGGTTTCAAGCTCTATTGATAAACCGCTTGGACTACCTAGCAAATAATTGCTACTAGCAACTAAAATTTTTAAGACAGGAATTTTTTCACTACCAAATAAAATTGCGATGGAAAAACAAGCTAAAAGCAGCAAAAAAAGTAGGCTAAGAGTAGTAAAAAAAAGTTTTGGTGTTAGGTAGACAAATTTTTTCAAAGCTAGCGTTTTTCCTCTGAATAAAGTAATTTTGCTATTTGCTCAAGTCCATCAATAATCCTTGGCCCAGGTCTTAGTAACAGGTCGCCATCAATCTTATAAATTTTTCCTGTGCGTGCCGCAGGAGTAACTTCTAAACCTTTTGGTAAAGTTAGTTTGCTTGGCTCATTTTCTGTTGAATGCGAACCGGGAGATAAAATTATTTCTGGAGCGCGTGAAATGGCAGTTTCAATGCTATATGCAGGCCATTCCGTTTCTACATCCTCAGAAATAGATTGACCTCCAGCTAAATTAATTAGATCTGTAACAAAAGCTTTTCGTCCAACTGTGATCAATGGCTCAGTACCAACAATAAAAAATACTTTTGGTTTAGCTGATTGATTTAAATGCTGCTGTTTTACTTTTTCTAGTCTAGCATTTAATGAATCAATTAGATTTTTAGCAACTTGCTCTTTATTTGTGATTTGCCCTAACAATTTAATAGAGCCTAATACACCTATTACAGAGTCGGACTTAATTACAAAAACTGCAATTCCAAGCTCTGACATTTTAGCTGTAAACTGCTCTAACTGACTGGCTGTTGTTACTAAAACCAAATCAGGTTTTAGTGAAATAATCATTTCTAAATTAGGGTGAAGTGTGTCGCTAACTTTAGGAATTTTTGTTGCTGCTTGTGGATAATTACAATAGCTAGTTACACCTACAACTTTGTCACCTAATTCTAAGGCAAAAAGCATTTCTGTAATGCTAGGAGCAAGTGAAATTATTCTTTGAGGATCTTTTGGAATTTTAACTTGTCGGCCAATTTCATCTACAATAGCCTGTTTATTAACTGCTGTAGAATCATTATGTTGTGGAACGGCTTGACAAGCTAATAAAATAAATAAAAACAGAACAATAAAAATTTTTGACTTCAAATTTTACCTCTAAGAAAATAAGTTTTTTCATTTATATAATCTGTTAAAGTTAGAGGAACTTTATTAAAGAAAAAACTGTTAATTGACAACTTTTTTCTTTTTGCCCCGATATCATAAACAGGCCGATGAATGGCTATTCACTCATTAACTTTAATTGACCCTTAATTAATAACAATTATCTATAACTAAGGAGAGTATTTCATGTCAGTAAACAATGTGGGTAATAATGATAATCAAAACATGATTTGCGATTTTCAAAATGATATTAAAGGGGCTAAAAATCCTACTGCTGAACAAAGTGTTCAACAAAATGTAGCAGAAAAGCAATCCACTCCCCCTTCATCAACCAACCTACAAGAAAAATCTTTACGCGCTCGCACAGATCTAAGTAGTAGTTCTGTAAGATCGGCTTTGGATTCCAAGTTAGGTAGCAAAGAAGCTACTCGTGTAAATATTGGCCGAGAGTTCCAACCAGCAATAAACAACTTACTCCAAGGTGTAAATCGTCTTTCTGTTGGTGTATCAAAATATCAGTCCCACATTGAAAAAGCATTAAATAGCACTAGAACAGATGCAAGTAATTTTCTTCATCATGCTTCCAACGCTCAAAAAAGCTTAACTGAAACTCGCCCAACTATTGCTAATGAGTCACAGGATTTAGCTGGCAAGTTAGATAATTTACTTAAAAACTTACAAGATCTAACTAATTCCCTCAAAACTAGTACAGGTGATTTTAATTTTGGTGTCAATCGTGCATTAAATGATCTTAATTCTGGGCTAGCTGGATTAGAAAAAGCTACTAATTTAATTGCTAGTGGTCAAGCAATGGCGTTGCCAAAAGCATTGGCAGCTAATAATGAAATTGCACTTGCTCCAGCTAAAATTAACACACAAGCAAAAAATTATGCCCAAAGTGTTCAAACTGCTGTTGAACCGGTAGCTACTCAAGCTCAAAACCTAGCAAGTGATGTAGATTCATTTAGTTTTAAGGGCCTAGTAGATAAAGCTAAAAATGCTGTAACTGGTGTATTTAACAAAGCTAAAGACGCTTTAGGTGATCTAGCAGATAAAGCATTTAAGTTTGTCTACAACGTCAAGGAAAAGGCTGGCTCTTATATTGACGAGTATGTAGGCCCAATTAGCAAAGCTATTGGAACAGGTATCATTAATATTTTCCGTTCTGATAAAAATCCTGTAGGTAAATCAATAGACCTAAATAAATTAGTAGATAACACCAAAGAAATGAGAGAGTTATTTAATGCTGCTAAAAATGGTAATGCTAGTGCAGCAGCTAAATTACAAAGTGTTTATGGTTACAATACATCAACATTTCCTAAGCCTGGCACAATGTGGGTAGCAGCTAATTTTGCTGCTGGTGAGCTAGAAAATGGCAAAGTAACGTCTAATAACTTTCCAACCAGTAACCCAACTAGTGGAGCAGGTCAAAGAGCAACTGTTAGCGATCCTCATAAACCTGCTGATATCAATAAAATGTTATTTGAAAATGACAGCAATACATCTTCATTAACATTTTCTAAGGGAATGACCTTAATTGATAAAGATGGTAAAACTCGCGCAGTTGGTTCAATGAATGAATATAAACAGGTAGTAGCGGAAAACCGCGCTAAATTAGGGATGCCGCTTCAAGGTGGTGAACCAATTCCTATCCAGCTTTCTTTAGAAGGCGGCGGCGGTAAAGGCAAGCGTTATGCTCCTGTTTTTGAAGAAATGTATAACTTAGGAGTTGTTCCTGCTAGTGTAAGTGGAACTTCTGCTGGTGCAATTGCGGCAGCATTAGTAGCAGGTGGAATTGACCCACGCCAAGTTGATGATGTAGCTAAGGATCCAGCAGTCAAGAAATTCTTTGATGCTACTTTAGCTGGGCCAGGACTATTAGAAGGCCGTGAGCTTTATCGTTATATGGATCAAAAACTACGAGAAATTACTGGTATTACAGATCGTCCTGTCACTTTTGCAGATTTACCAATGCCACTTTATTTAACAGCAACTAAGCTTGCTGATAGCCAAGCAACTAATGATATGACTAAACTTGAAGATCGGCTCTTTATTTTTAGCAAAGAAAACACTCCAAACACTCCAGTAGCAATGGCTGTTGTAGCTTCTACATCAATACCTGGAGCATTTGATCCAGTAGAAATGGTTGATCCTGCAACAGGTCGTACAATTCGTTTATGTGATGGTGGAGTATTAGACAATCTTCCAGTTAATTCTCATAAAAACAACTTACCTCAAATTGCAGTATCATTAAATGGGCCAAATGGAGCAAATCAAGATCCAAATAATGTTGGTAGTCCTAAACCATTCCCTCCAGGCAATTTAATTTCTGGTAATCCAATAGGAAATGCCAAAATTGGACTAGATTTATTAGATAAAGCCGCAACAGATCAAAGAGATTTTCATGATTCAATGCGTCCTAAACCAGGAACATTTGTTTTAGCTGTTCCTACTTGGAATTTACAAGATTTCTCAAAACAAAACTCTACATTTGGTTTTGAATATGATCAAAAGATTGATCCGGGCCTAGATACTCAAACCGTAAAAGTTACTCATGACTTTTTCCGTCAATTTTTAGGCAAACTAAATGATCCAAAAGCTAGTGGAACTAATTTGCGTGAACGTCCTGCAAGTAATGCTTTTAACCGCACATTTACAGCTAATGGAGCAACTTGGACGGCAACACATGAAAAAGGCTCTGACAATGTAACATTTAGACGTAGTGATGGCAAAACCTACAATCTAGCTTTAGGAAATGATCGAATGAATGATTGGATAGCTGATGATGTTTCTTTTGGAGATCTTAGCTTCCGTTTACGTGATGTTGTTGTAGCACGTGAAAAATTTGTTTTTGGAATATAAGTAAGATTTAGAAATTTAATAAGGGCTGGGCGAGCTTTAAAGCTTGTCCAGCCCTTATTTTTAGCTTAATAAAAGCTTAATTTATTATTAATTTGTTTTGAAAAGAATCTTTACCTAGATTATGATAAAAAACTGGTTAACGCTTAATTAAAATACAAACTAAAGTAGCAATATAGGTTTTAATAGATTATTATATTTGCCTATTTGATAAATGTAATTTTTACCAAATCAATTTATGGTTTTTTATTAAATCTTCTAAAACATATATTTACCGTTTTATTAAGCAACATAACAGAGGGATAAGTTAGTAATTTTTCTATTTAGCTAGTTAAAAAATCTCTTATCTATATGATTCTAGCCAGGAGAGTCTATGAGCAAACAGTGTCCCGTATGTAGTACCGCCTATGCTGAAAACAACACATTTTGTGCTAATGATGGCACACCTTTGATTGATGCCCCAACAGAAAGTGATCCATTTATAGGCAAAGTCCTAGAAGGTAAATACTTAATCGTTACTCGTATAGGTGCTGGTGGTATGGGTAATGTTTACCGTGGTAGACATACTAAAATGGAAACTAATGTAGCTATAAAGATATTACATGCTAGTTTAGTTTCTGATGCTAAAGCAGTAGAAAGATTTCGTCGTGAAGCTCGTGCAGCACTAGCAGTTAACCATCCTAATGCAATACAAGTAATGGATTTTGGGGTAACGGAAGACCAAACAGTTTTTATTGTAATGGAATTGCTTGATGGTGTTAGTTTACAAAAAGTAATAGAAACCGAAAAAACTTTGTCTGTTTCAAAAGCAGTTAAAATCTTTAAGCAAATTTGTGCTGCTGTTGCTGCGGCCCATAACAAAGATGTTATTCATCGAGACTTAAAACCTGATAATGTTATTATTCTTAATTATGGTAAAGCAGATGAACAAGTAAAAGTTTTAGATTTCTCTATTGCCAAAGTTACTTCTCCAGACAAAAATGCTAACACCCCCGCACTTACAGAAGTTGGTTTAGTAGTAGGAACTCCACAGTATATGTCCCCAGAACAAGCACAAGGCTTAGACTTAGACAAACGTGCAGATATATATAGTTTAGGAGTTACACTTTATCAAGTTTTAACAGGCAGCTTACCCTTTACTGCTGCTTCTTCTATGGCACTAGCACTAAAACATATTCATGCTTTACCTCGCCCTCTAAGAGAAGTAAACGCCAAAATACCACTAGAAATAGAAACTGTGGTAATGAAGGCCATGGCAAAACGTCCTACTGACCGTCAACAAACAGCAGATGAGCTTTCAGATGAACTTGACAAAGCTTTAATTGCTAGTGGTAAATCAGCAACTACTAGTTCAGGAGGAGGTTTAACAGCAGTTACTTCTAGCGGTGGCCCACCTACTACTGGTAACTCTCCATTACAACCTATTAGTACACCTCGACCACTGCCTACACCACGTCAAACAGGTAAGCTTACTAAAACTAATTCTCAAATAGAGGCAGTAGAGGAAAAGAAAGGTTCTAAAGCTCTTATAGCAGTAATACTGCTAGTATTATTCTTGGGTGGTGGTGCAGCAGGAGTTTATTTTTTTGTTATTAAATCTAATACAACACAAACAAGTGGGTCTAACGATTTACCACCAGAGTTTGATAGATTAGGTATGGTATGGATCAAAGGTAATACTTTTAAGATGGGTAAAGATTCTGCAGTTAAAGAAGAATTAATCCAAACTCCTGTTCATCCAATATCTGTGTCAGACTTTTGGCTAAGTGCTTATGAAATATCTAATAAGGAATATAAGAAGTTTGTAGATGAAGCTAAATATCAAGCTCCTGAAGGGTGGCAAAATAATGAGTTTGCGCCAGGAACAGATAATAATCCTGTAGTAAATATAAGCTGGATTGATGCCACTGCTTATTGTCAATGGCTTTCAGGTAAAACTGGTCGTAAGTTCCGTTTACCTACAGAGGAAGAATGGGAATATGCTGCACGGGGTACAGATGAAAGAGTTTATCCTTGGGGTAAAATTTGGGCTTCTAACCGAACCGTATCTGGTGAATCTGCAATAAAAGGTGAAGCAGCACCAGTAAACGCTTCTGGCCTTTCTCAGGATCAAAGTCCATTCCGTATTTTTGCTATGGCTGGCAATGTAGCAGAATGGACAAACTCAGATTATTCAATATATCCAGGCTCAAAAGCTACAGCAGAGGATAAATTTAAGGGAAATAAAATTGTTCGTGGAGGTCATTTTAAGTCTCCTACAGAATCAGTTACTACAACTTTTCGTAGTTGGAATACTGTAGATTATAAAGATGTTAAAGTAGGTTTTCGTGTAGCAGCAGATTCAACTTCTGAAGATAGTAAGAAAAATGACAAGGGAGCTAATGTAGAAAACGCCCCATAAGTTCTTCTAAGAAGTGTTAGAAATTAACATTTTTTTGCAAAGCCCTAGTAAGTTTGCTAGGGCTTTTAAGTTTCTAAGATAACAGGGATAATCATTGGTCGATATCCTGTTCCACGTTGAATAAAGCGTTTTAGCTCCACTCTAATTTTTTCTTTAATTATTATTTCATCTTGTTTTTCTTCTTTGCTAGAAGTAGCAATTGTTTGAGTAATTAAGTTTGATAGTTTGGCTATATATTCTTTTTCTTGATCAGGAATATTAACTCCTCTAGTAACAATTTCTAATTTTCCATCAATAAAACCTGTAGCTTTATTGATTGCAACAATAGGAACAACAATTCCATCATAAGCTAAACGCTTACGGTCACGAACAATTAAATCTTCTATTTCTCCAACACCTGTAGAATCAATATATCTACGTCCAACAGCAATTTTACCTACCACAGAAACAGAATCTTTTTGTAGCTCAATAACATCACCAGATTCAACCAGTAGAACTTCGTCAGATTTATAACCAAGCTGACAAGCAAATTGTTTATGTTGGTAAAGTTGTCTATATTCTCCATGAATAGGAATAAAATATTTTGGTCTTACAGCATCTAGCATTAGTTCTAAATCTTCTTGTGAACCATGCCCAGAAACATGAATACGGCCACTTGTTGAGTCATAAACCTTAGCATGATGTTTGTATAAATGATTAATTAGACGAGAAATAGATTTTTCATTACCTGGAATTTGTCTAGCAGAAAGAACAACTGTATCGCCAGCAAGTATTTTGGCTTGTTTATGATTATCTACTGCCATGCGTGAAAGTGCTGACATTGGTTCACCCTGGCAACCTGTTACTAGCATTGTTACTTGATGTGGTGCAAGACGCTGTGCATCAGCAGGAGTAATTAAAATTCCATCAGGTATATCTAAATAACGCATGCTTTCTGCTGTATCAATATTACGGATCATGCTACGGCCAATAACAGTCACCCTACGCCGAAAGGTTTTGGCTAAATCAAAAATAATTTGTATTCGGTGAATACTTGAAGTAAAGCAACTAACAATTATTCTACCTGAAGTTTTATCAAAAATATTTTCAAGCGCAGGAATTACATCTTTTTCTGAGTACATCCGGCCAGGACGTTCAACATTAGTAGAATCTGAAAGCAGTGCCAAAACTCCTTCATCCCCATATCGACGTAGCGAAGCAATATCTATTGGACTGCCACAAACAGGAGTTTCATCAAACTTAAAATCTCCTGTATGAATAATTACTCCAACAGGTGTACGAATAGCTAAAGCAGCACAATCTGTAGTGGAATGAGAAACTCGAATAAATTCAATTTGAAATGGTTCAAGGTCAATAATTTGCTTTGGTTTTACAGTATGTATTAATACTTCATCTAATAAATTATGCTCGTCCAGTTTAGAAGCAAGCACGGCAGCAGTATAAGGGGTGCTATAAACAGGAATATTTATTGCTTTTAGCAAAAAAGGAACTGATCCAATATGATCTTCATGACTATGTGTCAGAATTAATGCACGCACTTTATCGCGGTTTTCTTCTAAATAGCTAAAATCTGGAACAATAATATCTACACCCCAGTAATGAGGGTCAGGAAACATTAGCCCAGCATCAACAATAATAATTTCATCTTGATAACGAATTGCTAGGCAATTCATCCCAAATTCACCTAGGCCACCAATTGGAAGAATCTCTACTCTATTAGACACTAGTTTTTCTTTCTTTTATTTACAAAGTGTTTATTTAGTTAAATTGCTAATATAGCATAGCTTAGAATGGGGTGACAAACCTATTGCTTAAAAATCCAGCTAATAGTATTTGAATCTTCAAAGGTTTGTTTTTGTTTGTTATAGCGTACTAAAACACTATTAACATAGCGTTTTGTTTCTGGAAAGTCTATTTGTTCTAAGTAAAGATCTCTATATTTATTTTTTCTATTTTTTTCCTTTTGATAAGTAAGTTGTTGCCAACGTTGAGCATGTGATGGCCCAGCATTATAACTAGCTAAAACCATAGGTAAAGCATCATCTAAATTAGAATATCTTTTCATCAAATTATCTAGATACCAACATCCTAACTGCAAATTGATTTCTGGATATGTTAGTAATTTTTCCAAATCTGAAGAACTTGTCTTAATATCTCTATTTTCACTAGCATTAGGAAAAGCTTTATTTAAGTCATCTTGATTGGTTTGTCTAGTCCATTCTTTAACTGTAATTGGAGTAACCTGCATTAATCCTATGGCCCCAGCATTAGAACGAGCATCTTTCTTAAAATATGATTCCTCATAAATAAGTGATTTTACTAGCAATGGGTCAAGTCCATATCGGCTAGCAATACGTGTAATCATTGGATCATATTGATGAATGTGATGATAATGCCAAAAATAGCCGCTTAACGCGATGATTGAACATAAAAATAATATTACCAAGGCGACTTTATAAATCTTCATGTAATATCTCAATTTATTAGTTGTTATTATTTATATTATTGGATTTAGTTAAAGGTTGCTTATGAAAAGTAAGTTTTACAATTTAAATTTATTCCTTGTCAACTAATGCCCAACAAATTTTTATATGGCAAAAAGATTTTAACAGATATTTTCCTTGTTGTTACTGTTAAATTTTTGTTACTTTATGAAAATAATATAGATAAATTTTAAGGAAAAATTTTTATGAAACTACTTTTTATTAGTTTAATAGCTGTTTTAGCAATGTCTTTAAGCAATTGTGCTAATAATAAACCTGTAAATAATATTAACAATGGAGCATCCTTGATCGCCTGGCCTATGAATTGGGCAAATTATCTTAATAAAGAAATTACTGTAGAAGGTACAGCAGTAGACGCTAAGCTAGGAGCTTTACTTATAGGCGATGGCCCAGATATCTGGATTGATAATTTAGATGCTTGGCCCTCAGGATTTTATTTAGGCACTCGTCAAGGTAAAAAACTTCGTGTTACAGGTATAGTAATTGAAAAAGATGACCTACCTGTTTTTGTACCTAAAGAAAATGAATTACCTAAAGCTGGTATTCCTGTTGACAAAGGAAGTGATTTAGAAAAAATGAAAAAGCGGTTTTTACTTAAAGATGCTAAATGGATTATTCTTGAAAAATAGTCTTTATACTAAACCCCTAATAATCAACTATTTATTTTAAGTACTAAAAATATTTTATGACTTTATAATAATTTTTCTATATTTTTATTGCCTTCTAATTATTTTAAGTGTATAGTGTCCGTATACACTATACAAAATAGCAATTAAAAATTAGAGGTAAAGCAAATGCAAATAACTAGTTCAGTAGCAATATCTAAGATTATTTCATTATTCTTTATATTATCTACAATATTGCTTTTAGGTAATATAGCTTTAGCACAGCCAGCAGAGAAAACGATTGCGGGTAATTGGTTAGGCACATTAGAGATAAATGCTATTAAGCTGCGATTAGGGCTAAAGATTGTAGCTAAAGATGATGGAAGTTTTACAGCAACTTTTGACAGTATTGATCAAGGAGCAAAAGATCTAGCAATAGATAAAATTACTTATCAAGAAGGAGCAGTAAATTTTGAAGCCAAGCAATTTGGTATTACTTTTACTGGAAAGTTAGAAAATGGCGAAATTGTGGGAGAATTTAAGCAAGGCCAAGGTAAATTCCCACTTACTTTTAAGCGTCAAGACGCGCCAGTTACACTAAATCGCCCTCAACACCCTAAAACACCTTATCCTTATGAGGAACAAGAAGTTAGCTATGAAAACAAAAAAGATGCAATCAAGCTAGCAGGAACACTTAGCTTACCAAAAGCAAGTAAAGCTCCTTTTGCGGCAGTAATTTTAATTACTGGTTCAGGCCCTCAAAATCGGGACGAAGAAATTTTTGGACATAAGCCCTTTTTAGTTTTATCTGATTATTTAACTCGTCAAGGAATTGCAGTATTAAGGGTTGATGACAGGGGTGTTGGAGGTTCATCCAAGAATGTTGCTACAGAAACTAGCGAAAATTATGCTGAAGATGTTTTAGCTGGTGTTGAATTTTTGAAGACTCATAAAAGTATAAACCCAAAACAAATAGGTCTAATTGGTCATAGTGAAGGCGGCATTATTGCTCCAATGGTAGCAACTAAGTCAACAGATATTGCTTTTATAGTTTTGCTAGCTGGCCCTGGTTTAACAGGTAGTGAGATTATCAAACTTCAAGGTGCATTAATTGCTAAAGCAGGTGGAGCAAGCGATCAGGCCATTGCAAGTAGTCAAGAGTTACAAGAAATTTCTTTTCAAATCTTAAAAGCAGAAAAAGATGATGTTATAGCTAAAAAGAAACTAGTAGAAGAATCTAAGAAATTTTATGCTAAATTTAGCAAAGAAGAAAAACAAGCTCTTGGTATTCCAGCAGATATAACTGATGCGCAAATAGAGTCTAGTCTTGGGCGTTTTGTTTCTAGTTGGTTTCGTTTCTTTTTAGAATATGACCCTAGACCAACATTAAAAAACGTTAAATGTCCTGTTTTAGCTGTTAATGGAGAGAAAGATTTACAAGTTCCTTACCAAGAAAACTTATCAGAAATTGAAAAAGCCTTAAAAGAAGCTAAAAACAAGGATTTTCAAATAAAAAGTTTTCCTAACTTAAATCACCTATTTCAAACTGCTAAAACAGGTTCGCCAACTGAATATGGCTCAATAGAGGAAACCTTTGCTCCTGTAGCATTAAAAGAAGTTGGAGATTGGATTTTAGCTAGAGTAAGTGTTAATAAATAAACTAAATAAACTAAATAAACTAAAAATAGACCAGTTGAAACTGGTCTATTTTTTACAATTATTAAATTAAACTTCAAGTTGTTTTTCACCTTCTGCTAGCTTATGACGTGCAAGAGCAAGGTTTGATTGCGCTCTATTAAGTACCATATAAATAAATAGATGTGGGTGGTTTGATAGCGGTCTAATAAGATGATATTGGCTTCCTAAACTAATCAAAATATCTTCAATTTTATCTTTTAGACCTAAATTTGCCATAACTTTCATTTTAGCCCGAATTACTTCACTATTACCTGCTGCTGCAAGTTCAAGATTTATACCACTACCTATTGTTCCAAGAGCCATTCCACTTTTAGAGTCAACCAGAGCCATTGCCATTGCTCCATCTATTTGCATAAATTCGCTGAGAGTTTGATTAATATTGCCTGCCATGTTTATTTCCTTTCCTATTGTGTTTTCGGATATTAAAGTTAATTCGCTGATACTCTTAGAGTAATTTTCTGTACTAATTTGAGAATCTTCCAAAAAAATTAAATCTTTTTCTTCAAAATTTTCTGCTTGCCTATCTGCTTCATCTTTTAACCTAGCTGCTTCCATCAAAAGATTGGTAAGAGAATTTTGGATTGTAGGTTTTACCTTTTTAAATTTTTCTATTATTTCTATTTCAACATTTTCCCAACAAACTATTTTACAAGCGGCTTCTTCTCCTTGATAAATTTCATACCGAGCATGTATAAGCTTTCCTTCTACAAAAAAAAGATATCCTTCTTTTTGTTCAGATAAGATTTTTAATGAAAGTGTTTTTTGTTCTATTTCAACAAGTTGAAGAAAGCTAAAAAGTGTTATTCCTTGAATATGACCTTTTATTGCAATAGCTCGATAACTTCGTATTTTCTCTGTAAGCCCATAAAGATCTATAGGCTTTTCAAGAAAGCCTAGAATTCCAAATTGAGAAAGCTGATCTTCCATTGTACTAGTGCCAAAAGCTGTCATTACAACAACTGGAATTAGCGGATAGGTTTCCATCATTTCTGCTATTAATTGAAAGCCATCCATTGTTGGCATTTTTAGGTCTGTTATTACTAAATCAATGTTATAGCTATCAAGGATTGATAAGGCATCTAGCCCATTTGATGCTGTTTTTACTTGAAACTCATTTGAGTATTTTGAAAGACCCTCCACTAAACTAGCTAAGAATAATGCTTCATCATCTACTATTAAGACAGTAATCATTATTTATTTTTCCTACAATATAATCTGCTAGTTTAATGATATCATTACCTACAGCAATATTTATGCCATAGATAAAACATAGTAATACTTTTTAAGTTTTAACAGTGTAACTTATTGATTAATAATGGCTAATAAAAACTATTTTTTGTGAGCTAAAGTTATAGAATTTTCCAGAATTTAATAAAAGCTTGTTTTATTAGGTTTTACCTATTCAAAATGAGTAGGCTATTTTGCTAGGTGTTCATTTTGAACAGGTATGCGGATTCCATATAAGGTTAATTTTCTTTTTAGAGTTGAAAAAGATATTCCAAGGGTTTCTGCTGTTCGAGAATAGTTTTTTTCTTCTAGCTCAAACACCTTAAGAATATGTTGACGTTCTATTTCTTCAAGTTTTAAGGTTTCTGAATCTGTTTTTTGTATTATTTTATTTTTTCGCACTGATTTTTTATTATTAAATAGTAGAGAAGATGGATAAATACAGTCGCCTTCTTGAAGAATTAAAGAACGTTCTATTAAGTTTTTTAGCTCTCTTACATTTCCTGGCCATAAATAATTTTTTAGGATTTCTATTTCCGATTCTTCTAAACTTACATTACGTCCTGGAGCAAGTTTCCTAATAAAAAAATTACATAAGTCTTCTATATCATCTTTTCTTTCTCTAAGAGGAGGCAAATGTATATGTATAACACTTAAACGATAAAATATATCTTTACGTAATTGTCCTCTAGCAATAGCTTGTTCAGGATTAGCATTAGTTGCAGCAATAATTCTTACATTTACTTTTCTTGCTATTTCTCCACCTATTTTCTTTATTTTGTTATCTTCTAAAACAGTTAAAAGTTTTGATTGTAAGGAAAATGGCATTTCTCCTATTTCATCAAGAAAAAGAGTGCCTCCATCCGCTATTTCAAAAGCACCTTTACGTGTTTGAATGGCCCCAGTAAATGCCCCTTTTTCAACACCAAAAAGTTCTGCTTCTATAAGATTTTCTGGTAATGCTGCGCAATTTACACTAATAAAAGCATTTGTTTTTTCTGCTCTTCCAAAATGAATTGCTTTAGCAAGAATATTTTTTCCTGTTCCTGTTTCACCAGTTATTAAAACAGGAGCAAGATTATTTGAAGCCTTTTTTATCATTTGCCTAATCTCATCAAAAACCAAAGAACCGCCTACTAAAATACTATTTTCACTTTCAAAGTTATCTTTATAGTTTTGTATTTGTTCTACCTGCTCAAGTTCTTTTATTCTTGTTGCTCTTTGAACAACAACACGCAATTCTTCAAGTTGAATAGGTTTAGAAACATAATCATATACTCCCACCTTTATAGCAGCGATTGCATTATCTAAGTTAGGATAAGCTGTAATAAGAATAATTTTAGTGTTTTCATTGACCTTAAAAAGACTAGGTAAAAGATCTAGTCCATTACCATCAGGAAGGTTATTATCAAGTAGTACAACGTCGTACTTATTTTCTAAACAAAGTTCTTGGGCCTGTTTAATAGAATGGGCAGATGAAATAGATATTGGATCTTGTCGAAAAAACAATTTCAAGGTATCACAAAATAGTTGATCATCATCTAAAATAAGTAACTTTGCTTTTACAAGATTTTTAGTCACTTAATGAAGCCTCCAAAGATAATGTTACTTCAGTTCCTATCCCCAATAAACTTTTTATACTTATAGTTCCATTCATTTTTGTTATCATTCTTTTAACAATAACAAGCCCTAGACCTGTTCCATGCGGTTTTGAAGTATAAAAAGGTTTAAATAAATTCGCTATTTGCTTATCACTCATACCACAACCATTATCTTTAACTTTTATTTCAATCTGAGAGCCAGATGGGTAAACAACAATATTAATCATAGGCTCAGACTGTTCTTTTAGAGCATCTGCTGCATTAGTTATTAAATTAATAAGTATTTGATGTAAGGCTCTTTGGTCTACTAGGCAATTTGCAATGGGTATTTCAATAAAATAATTAATAAAGATCCCTTGTTTTATAAAATCATTTTTG
This sequence comes from Blastocatellia bacterium, assembly GCA_016713405.1. Classification (NCBI taxonomy): domain Bacteria; kingdom Pseudomonadati; phylum Acidobacteriota; class Blastocatellia; species Blastocatellia bacterium. Next base: position 132,152 of record JADJPF010000027.1, on the reverse strand, counting down.
ATTAGAGATAAGAATTTTTCAAAAAAGGCTACAAGCGATGTACTTTGGATATTTGGATTTTCATGCATACTAAAAGTCTTTAATGACCTTAGTAAATACTCAACTCTGCCAACTTCTATAAGAGTTCTATCAATAAATTCAGCAACTCGCGCCGCAGGTAAAGCATCTATATCCGCTCTAAGAACAGTTAAAGCAGTTTTAATGGAATTAATAGGATTACCTAATTCATGTCTAATTCCAGAAAAAATATAACCAACATTATCCATTGCATTTACCGCTTCAGCCATAGATTCAAGTCTAGATTTTTCTGTAACATCACGGCCAACAACAACAAAGTTTAATAAATCGTTTTTTTCATTGCGTACAGGTGAAACAGTCATCTCAGCCTGATAGGTTGAACCATCTTTGCGAAGCAAAACACAAACTCCACGCCAAACTTGCTTAAATTCAATAGCTTGGTTTAGAGCTTCAATTTTTGCTGCTCCAGAACAAGGAGCTAATAAGGAAAGAAAATGTAGCCCTTTTACCTCTTCAAATTCCCAATTAGTTAAGTTTTCAAATGAGGGATTTGTATATTCTATATGCCCACATCCATTTGTAATTAATATTGAATCATCAGTTTGTTCTATAGCTGCACCTAAGTGTTTCATAACCATTTCAGCCGTTTTATGAGCAGTTATATCTTTTATTACATGTACCCAACCGTTAACTGAAGTTTTTTAAATCCTCCATGAACAATAGAGTTGTTATTTATTTCATACCATTTATTACCCTCTATATTTTGAACCTGACAAACTCCTACACGAAATATTCCATTAGGCCAAAAAGCTTCTATAAAATCCATTGGAATCTGCAAATGGTTCTTAAAAAGCTCTAGTAATGAAAAGCCTATAAGTCTTTGAAAATTAAGGTTAAAAAATTTACACACTACTCTGTTACATCGTCTTATTGTCCCATCCATATTTTCTACTATTATTAAATCTCTAATTGTATCTACTGTTTCTCTCCATTCTATCTTTGACTGACGTATTAAAAGTTCTTCTTCAGGTTCAATAAATTCTATTTGCAAGGGATTGATGATCATTATTTCATCCTCCTTAGACAAGAAAACCACAACTTTAAGGTTGCGGTTTTGCTCATATTCTTTACTTAAAATACCTAGTTTTGGAGACAAGTTATTTTTTATTTGTGTAATGGCTTCTACTTTTAGTTAGACAATTTTGTTTATAACACCTAAAATAATTCCATAACGCTTAGTCTATTTCCCTACTTAAATTAATAAAAAACCTAACATAAATATAGTATAATGAAAAAATAGTATAAACATTTTATACTAATAAACAACACAAATTATTAATATTTAAAGTATTCTATAAAGTATTTTATAACTATGTAAATAATTAATTATAATTTTTTAAGATATCTATCTAGTTTAATTATTTTCAAAACTCTGTTTTTAAAACAAAAAAGGTAGATAGTTGCTCTATCTACCTTTGCTCAATGCTTAGTCGATTGTCTTTTAATAGTCACTAATTAGCAAACTTTTGGGCTTTATAAAACAAATCTGAAGGTTAATTTACCCTGAACTTTTACAGGAGTATGTTCAAGTAAAGTTGGTCTAAACTGCCATTTTTGCGCAGCATCCATAGCAGTCTTTTGTAATAATGGATGTCCTGACACTACATAAGTATTTTCAACTTTTCCAGATTCATCAATAACAATATTCAAAACTACATCACCTGAAACATGCGCTGTTTTTGCTAAAGCTGGATATACTGGATTAACTCTCTTAATAGCATTATTTCTGATAATGCCTTCGCTACGATGTACAAGACTAGGGACTTCATTAACTAATTCATCATTAGTATTATCTACAGGAGGTGGTGGAACAGAAGTGTCAACTATAACCCCCATTAGCATTTCTCCTTGAGGCTTATCAGCTTGCTTATTTTCTGAAGGTGAGAGTGGAACTGTTGTGCCTCCTAGAATAAGAAGTTGTTCTGAAGAAGGACTTTCTAGTTCTAAATTTGGCTGCAAGTTATACCAACCACCTAAACCAGTAAAAAAAGCTATTGTAGCTGAAATAATAGCTGTAGCAGTGCGAGCAACCTTTTGTTTTATAGCTTTTAATCCTACAGGGCAATTTTGAGTTAGCACTGTTCCATCAGCACGACGATAAAACCGCACACACAAATTACCCTCCTTAGCTCGAATAACATCTTCTGCTTGCTTGCTAGACATTCCAGAAAGATTATAAACATTAAGTTTACATTCTTGGCAAAATCTTACTTGGTCATTACCTAACATTTTATTCCAGTCAGCCTTACAAGGTGCAGATACACTAATATTTTCTAGTCGGATACTTCGTCGTGCCATAAATCCTCCAATATTAAATAGTTAGATTGTTTTTCTATTTGCTTCCAATAGACAACTAAGTAAGTAAAAAAGTTCCCAAGGTTTTTATAAAAAAGTAAAAAGCCCTGGAAAATATAATCCAGAGCTTTTTTATTAGAATTATTTTAAGAGTAAAAATCTTTCTCTAGCTAATTAGGTCATCTTCTCCTAAATAGTCTCTTAAACTCATACCTACCCTAAGCTCAAAAACTTTTTGTAGAGATGGTATTTCTCCAACAGTTTCATCTAAAGTTATTCTTTCTACTCTCCACATAGGGAAAAATACATGTGTTAAAGCAATATTATGCTCATTACGCATAATCATGCGCACCCAATCATCAAAAGTATGTAGATCAATACCTCTTATTTGTATACCTGAAATAGATATATCTGTAATTAATCCCCACAGCTTTTCCCTAGGGTTATGTAAATGTAGTACAACACAACTGCCTTCTTCAATTTTGAAAGGTTTTTTAGGCATTATTACTCCAACAATTTTACTATTCAGAATCAAGTAGTTTGCGCATTTCTGCTTCAATTTGTTCTCTAGTCAACTTAATAGTTGTTTGTGTTTCTACTGGCCCTTCGCTTTCAGCTTGTGGTTGTACAGCATCCCTATCAATAGTAACTCCAATTTTTGCATTATCTTCAAATCGTACTAAGGCAGTTCCAAAACGAACAATATCATAATGTTCTAATTGTATGCCTAGAGGGTTTCCTGGAAGTACATCTATTGGCTCAAGTCCAGCCCGTTCAATTGCAGTACCATTAGCACTTCCATTATCATAAACATAAAATTTTTCTGATTGAAATTTAATAGTAGCATGTTGACGAGAAACAGAATTATTTGGAGAACTATCATCTGTATTACGTGCAAACACAAAATCATTTCGTCTAATTAAATTTCCTGTCTCTCTATCTACAACATTACGTAATCTACCTATATTAGTAATTCGTTTAGTAATTAAGTAATTATCTCGATAAACTTCACCACTAATTAAAGACAAACGAGCTAGACGAGGTATTTCTGGTTTAAGGTTATAGACTTCTAATATTCGGCCTTGGCTTTCATCTAGTTTAACAGTTACATCTTCAACAGCTTCTTCAGCACCTGGCCAACAAAATTCCATAGCAAATTTTCCATCTCTAGTACTTTCATGAGAACCAAACTTTATTTCTATTTTTAGCACTCCAAACATCTTAAATCCTGATTGAGAAATATACGCATTTAACAATGTAACAAATTTGTTAGAGTTAAACATTACTTCTAATTCTTCGAGTTTATCTGCATCTGGTATTGGCAAAACGCCTAGCAATTTACTTGGAACATAAGTCTCATTACCTAACCAAATAAAACGTTTTGTAACTAAATCATTAGCTAAATGCTGTACAAGTAAAACAGGATCTATATCATCAAAATTTAAGCAATTATTCTGGCGTACAGTATCAGTAATATATTTTTCAATAGAGGACAAAATTTGACTATTATTGCTAGCCATAAAAAGACCTTCCTAAACAAAATTTTGGGGATTTATTATTTTTAGATATTAAAAAGAATAAAGAGACATTAAACAACTAATTTAATAGTGCTGTAAAGTCACTTTTTCAATAAAACTTGACTTAAAAATAAAAAACTGAGGTGTATGCCTCAGTTTTTTATAAAATCTCTGTTAATTGCTATTATGTTTTCTTAATTATTTTAAGAAACTGCAACACGAGGAATATTAAGTGTTTTAGCTTGATAGCTAACAACTTCCCCATCTATATAAGATTGATAAACCTTCATAGTTTCTACATTAACACAACTTAAAGGGTCTTCAGGCCCGCAACCTGTATCAATACCTACGGCTGAACCACAGATATAAATATCATGTGGCTTACGTCCATTAGCTGGTAAATAACGAGTTGGAGTATGACCAAAAAGCAAGGTTTCCCATTATAACGTCGGAAAAACATTGGGTCTCGTTTCCATCTTAAAGTATCTTCATCACAATCACCAGGATGTTTACCAACAGCAATTCCAGCATGTACATAATAGGCATTTTCATCTTCAAAATATGGCTGAGTGGAACTAAAAAACTCTAGGTGGGCAACAGGAATTTGCAGGCTAAGTGTTGAGGTTTCTTCAATATATTTACAACCATATTGGGCAATTGTAATTGAACCTCCATTTTCTGGTACTAGCCAAAGTAAATCCCCATATTCAATTAAATCCAAAAGCATTTGTTCATGATTGCCTCGTAAACAAATAAAATTTGGGCTTTGTTCCTGTAATTCTATGGCATAGTTAACAACTCCAGGAGAATCTTCTCCACGATCAATTAAGTCTCCTAATAAAATTATTCTATCTTTTAATGGATCATAATCTAAACTATTAACTAAAGCTTTAAATTGGCTTAATCTGCCGTGAATATCACCGATTACGTAGGTTCTCATGCAGGATTCCCCTAGTGCATATACTATAAATAATAATTTTTTGATTTTTTATTTTTTGAGAAAAGTGTAATTATCGCTATTCTAACGGTTTTTGGAACTTATTGCACGAAAAATTATTTTTTACTTCCGCGTTTTTTCCTAATAAAACCTTAACTACTCTTGAAATTCTGTTTTTAGCTCTTCCCACCGCTTACGTAAATCATCTATAATTTGATTATAATCTGTATCTTTACGTAAGTTTCCCCAATTACGATCTTTAGTAAACCAAGGATAGTTTTCATTACCTAATTCAATAGCTTTTCTTAACCATTTTAATGCTTTATCTTTTGAACCTTCTAAAGCATAAACCGAAGCCAGCCAATAAGATACATCTTGATCAGCCGAGGCAGCATCAATAACTTGAGGAGTAATTAAGGCTCTAGCCTTATCAGTTTCACCACGAGAAACATAACATGCAGCTAGAAGCGGCCTCATACCATACATTGCAGGATTTTTATCTAGCACATCATTAAGTAAATCAATGGCTTGATCTACTTCACCCATATGATAATAAACCTGGCCTAAAAACATTCTAGTAAATCCATGACCTGGTTCTATGGCTAAACAAGACTCTAACTCTCCAACAGCATCAGAAAACAAATGCTGATAAAGAAATACCCTAGCACGGTTATAACTAACCATAACAATATCATTAGGGTTCATTCTTAACATTTGTCCATATTCATGCATTGCTGGTTTATAAAGTCCATCTAACCGGAAAATGTCGGCTGCTGTTTCATGGACTTTAGAATCATTACTAGCAGTTCGTAGCAAAACTTTAATTTGTTCACGTGCGCGGGCTTTACGTCCTTTAAGTAATGAGACATAAACCATTCCTAGTTGTGGTTCAACTAGACGAGAATCTAGTTCTAAAGCCCTATTAAACTCTTCTTCTGCAAGTTCATAGTAACTAGCCCCACCAATACCTTTTAATACATAATCAACATAACAATTTCCTAGTCCAGAGTGAGCTAGCGCAAAACCTTCATCAATAGAAATAGCTTTTTGGAACAAATCTATTGCTACATCAATATCTTCTTTACCTAAGGTTTGAGAAATAAATTTATAGTAACTACTACGACCTCTTAAGTAAAGCTCATAGGCTTCTGCATTTGTAGTACTAGCCTTAAATAGAGTTCCTTTTTCTGCATCACTAATATTTATACATAAACCTCGGACTATGTGATGAGAAATTTTATCTTGAATTGTAATGATGTCTTCATAATCAACATCAATCTTGTCACTCCATAAAATTTCATTATTAGCAATATCAACAAGTTGTGGAGTTACCCGAAATCTATTTCCAGCCTTTAAGTAGGTGCTGATTAGCACTGCATCAACTGCTAATTCTTTTCCTACTTGTTGTGGGTCTATTTCTTGATTTTGATAACGAGCAATATAACTAGAAGGACGGACAACTAAAGATTTTAAGGAAGCTAGTTCTGTGATAACGCTATCAGCTAAAGAAAAACTATAAAAGTCTGTTTCTGGATTGCCGCTTAAATTCTTAAAAGGCATTATTGCTACTGTACGACGTTTTTCTGTACCACTAGTTTTTACATCATTAGTCCTAATCTGTGATGGTGGGCTAGTATCAAAAAGTGGTGGCAGTTCATCAATTGTAGAACGATTTGTAGGAATTGGAGGCGTATTGCTTGCCCCTATACCTGAAGGTGTCGGAGTAGGTTGAGAAGGAATAGTTGATTCGCGTGAAGTACGAAAACGTTTATATAACCAACTCATCATCCCATCTTTTAACCAAGAACTCTTTTTATGTCTTGGACTAACTAATTGTGTGGGTTCATAATATTTTCCTGTTTTACCTAGTTCTCGTTCTAGTGCTTTAAGGTCATTAAAAAGTTCTCTGATTGATTGATAACGTTGATTAACTTCCTTAGCCATTGCTTTTTCAATAATTTGCTGTAAGCGTAATGGTAAGTCAGGAACTATTTGCATTACTGGCACAGGCTCATTATGTAATACAGCATGCATTATCTCTACACTACTTTTGCCTAAAAATGGCAACTTACCTGTCACCATTTCATAGATAACTACACCTAAAGAAAATACATCTGTACGGCTATCAATATTAAGCCCTCTAGCTTGTTCTGGAGACATATAACCAGCAGTGCCAAATGGAACTCCTTGTTGTGTTAAATCTCTTACTGCATGATCTCCAATATTAGTAGTAGCTTTAGCTAAACCAAAATCTAGGATTTTTGCCTGACCCCGGTCATTGACCATAATATTTGTAGCTTTAACATCTCGATGGATAACCCCTTTTTCATGTGCAGCAGCTAAAGCATCAGCTAGTTGTAAAGCAATAGAAATAGCAAATTCTATTTCTAAAGGATTACCTCGTACCATTTGTTTTAGTCGTTTGCCTTCTAGGTATTGCATTACAATAAAATGCATGCCTTCAAACTCATTAATTTCATAAATAGTACATATATTTGGGTGATCCAAGGCAGAAGCCAGTTGTGCTTCTCTTAAGAAACGTTTGCGGGATTTTTCATCGGCAACCAGTTCGGAGGGAAGAAATTTAATTGCAACTTTGCGGCGTAGCTTTATATCTTCAGCTTCGTAAACTTGCCCTTGCCCACCTTCGCCTAGTTTTTTGCCCATCTTGTAATTTAAGATTTGTTGACCAGTCATAACCTCAAAGCTAAATGCTGCCTATTAATTTTCTTTACGCAAACCTACTAGCTGGTAGATATTTTGTAAACTTTTCAATAATGCCTTCAAGCTTAAAATAAATTTTAGAAACTTCTAGACTCAAGCTTGAAACTATAGAATTTAGACTATTTTCCTGCTAATAGCGAGAAAAATTTTCTTATCTTTATACTAAAAAACCTTCTTTATTATAATTAATAGATAAATATAGATTTAATACTTTACGATTCTATTTGTCTACCTAGGCTATTTTCCTAGTAACTCTTTAACTAATATTTCTACTTTTTCTACTACTTTTGTTGTTTCTTGACAAGTTTCTATTTCTGAAACAATTCTGCTACCCACTATTGCCCCATCAGCATATTGCCAAACCTCTCTTATATGTTCTGATGAAGAGATACCAAAACCCACTGCTATTGGTAGAGAAGAAAATTGTCTAATTCTTTTAACTAATGGAATAATAGAATCTGAAAGAGTTTGTTGTATGCCTGTAATACCCGTACGAGAAACAACATAAAGAAACCCACTAGCTAGTTTTACTATTTTTTCAATTCTTTGATCACTGCTAGTTGGTGTTAGTAAAAAAATCATATTTAATTGGTATTTCTTTAATATTTCTAAAAAATCACTTGCTTCTTCTGGAGCAAGGTCTGTTACTAAAATAGCATCTACTCCAACCTCTTTAGCCATTTGAGCTAATTTTTCCAAACCAAATTGTAGCAATGGGTTAAAGTAGCTAAATAAAACTATTGGTATTTGGCTAACTTTTCTTATTCGTTCAACCAAACGGAGAATATCTATCAATTTTACTCCTTTTGTCAATGCTCGTTCGGTAGCACGTTGAATTACTGGCCCATCAGCCATTGGATCAGAAAATGGAATGCCTAGCTCAATAATATCTGCTCCTTGCCTTTCCATTGCAAGTATCAAAGCTTCTGTAGTCTCTAAATCAGGATCTCCAGCCGTAATATAAGGTATTAAAGCTTTTTGTTTTTTCTCTGCTAGCATTTGAAATTTTGCTGAAATTCTACTCATAAACCTACTCCTAAAACATCTGCCACAGTATGAACATCTTTATCACCGCGTCCAGATAAATTGACTATTACACTTGCATCTTTACTTAATTTTGCTGCTGCCTCTATTGAGTAAGCAACAGCATGAGCAGATTCTAAAGCAGGAATTATTCCCTCTAATTTAGCTAATAATTGAAATGCCTCTAAAGCTTCTTTATCAGATGCGCTAACATACTTAACACGTCCTGTGTCGTGTAAATAAGCATGTTCAGGGCCAACACTTGGATAATCTAGCCCAGCAGAAATTGAATGTGTAGTAGCAATTTGACCTTCTTCATTTTGTAGCAAATAGCTAAAAGTACCTTGCAAAACTCCGGGCCGTCCACCTCCATCAGTATGAAACCTGGCAACTGTTCGCCAAGTTTATCACCTCGTCCGCCAGCTTCTACACCAACAATAGAAACTTCCTTGTCAGCTAAAAAAGCAGAAAATAGCCCTATAGCATTGCTTCCACCACCAACACCAGCAATTAAAAGCTCTGGCAGATGTCCAGCTATTTCTAAAATTTGCATTCTAGCTTCTTGACCAATGATAGCTTGAAAATCTCTAACCATTTTAGGATAAGGATGAGGGCCTAGAGCAGAACCTAATAAATAATAGGTAGAATTAATATTTGTCACCCAATCACGTAAAGCTTCATTAATAGCATCTTTTAGAGTACGACTACCAGACTCCACTCCTACAACTTCTGCACCTAATAACCGCATACGAAAAACATTTAATGCTTGTCGGCGCATATCTTCTGTACCCATATAAATACGGCATTTCATGTTCATTAAAGCACAAACTGTTGCTGTAGCAACTCCATGTTGGCCTGCACCTGTTTCAGCAATAATTCTTTCTTTACCCATACGACGAGCAAGCAAAATTTGCCCGAGTGCATTATTAATTTTATGTGCGCCTGTATGATTAAGGTCTTCTCGTTTCAAGTAAATTTTTGCACCACCAGCATATTCACTTAAACGGCTAGCAAAGAATAATGGGGTAGGACGACCAACATAAACCTTAAGTAAATGTCTTAGTTCAGTAATAAATTTTGGATCTTTTTGTGCTTCCTGATAAGCTAAAATTAGCTCTTCTAATGGATACATCAAGATTTCCGGGACATAACAACCACCATAACGCCCAAAATGACCACTACTATCAGGCCAGCTAGTAAAATCATTAACTTTTATTTCCTTGTCAGTATTTTTTTCTAATATGTCCATTAAATAAACCTACCTAAGTGCTTCATCAATAATAGCTCTGGATAATTTTGATGTAGTTGATTTCATCATTTCTTGACGACCACGTTGGACTTCCTGCATAAAAGTATGAAGCAAGACTTTATCTTTACGTCCTGGAGATTCTTCTACACCGCTACAAACATCAACAGCATAAGGCTTTACAGTTCTAATTGCTGCTACAACATTTTCTGGTTTTAAGCCACCAGCTAGAATTATTCTAGGGCAATAATGTTTTGCTGCCAAAGCTAAACGCCAGTCAAAAAGCGTTCCTGTTCCTCCATAAGTGTCGGCTGAATAAGCATCTAACAAAATAGCACTAACACGAAAATCTTTAACATGCCCTGGATCAAAATTTTCATTTACTCTTAATGCTTTAATTACTCGCCAACCTGTTAATTGTGAGCAATATTCTGCACTTTCATTTCCATGAAGTTGAATTGTGCTTAATTTAACCATTTCTGCAATACTTTTAACTGCACTTAGGTTAAATTCATTAACAAATACGCCTACTAAATTTACAAATGGAGGCAGTTTATCTACAATTTCGCGTGCATTTGCTGGAGCAACATAGCGAGAGCTTTTACTATAAAAATTAAAACCTATTGCTTCTGCACCTAAATCTAATGCAGCTATAGCATCGTCATAACTAGTTATTCCACAGACTTTTACTTTCACCATAGTTGCTCCTTGTCAGACAGGTTAATAGTACATAAAATTAGTCATTGCTAATTATATATACCTAAGATTTATTAGTTGTTTCTAAGACTCCTACACGTTCTTCTACAATACTTAGATCTGCACTCAAGTTGGCTATTTCTAATCTAGTTTGTGTCTTATAGTGACGAAATTCCTTTTCTAGTTTATTTAATTGTTCTTTGATAGGTTTTAGATGTGCTTCTAGTTGTGCTTCTAATTGTGCTTCTAGTTGTTCCTCTAAAACATGCCGAAAAGCATTTAACAAACTAGGTGTAGTTTGATATTTTTTGTCTTCTTCTACTATAGAAAGTCTTACATCCAGGTTTTGAACTATTCCTAAAACTTGCCTTAGTAGTTGACGGTCATCCTCAGAAAATTGAATTGGGGTGTTTGGGGTTGTCATACTTTTAGCTCCTTACAACTTAATTGGCTATAGATGCTTTTTGGGTAACAATTCCTGCAAAGCTTCTTTTGGTTTTTGCGAGCGCATCAACTGTTCTCCTATTAGAAAAGCGTGGTAGCCAACTTCTTGCAATTTAGTTATATCTGCTACGTTATTTATCCCGCTTTCGCTTACCCAAATAGCATTTTTTGGCATTCGTTTTGCAAGTTGCAAGGAAACATCTATATCCACAGTAAAATTTTTTAAGTTGCGATTATTAACACCAATTATCTTTATTTGAGAGTCTAGCACTTTTTCTAGTTCTTGTTCACTATGAATTTCAACTAATGCGTCTAATCCAAGTTCTATACCTAATTCAACTAATTCAATTATTTCTTTTTCTTCTAAAATTGCTGCTATCAATAAAAAAGCATCTGCTCCTACAAGGGCAGCTTCATAAACTTGATAAGGGTCAAAAATAAAATCCTTACGCAAAATTGGTAATTTAACTGTGTTACGCACATTTTTTAGAATATCTAATGAGCCTTGGAAAAAATCTTCTTCTGTTAACACAGAAATTGCACTAGCACCCCCATTTTCATAATCTTTAGCAATCATAGTAGGGTCAAAATTTTCACAGATGATGCCTTTTGATGGGGAGGCTTTTTTTATTTCTGCAATTATATTTACTTGAGATTTTATTAAAGCATTATAAAAACGTGCTTTATCACGTTTTACACATTTTTCTTTTAATTCATCCAAAGGCATTTTTTCTTTAGCAAGTATTAATCTTTCTCGCTTTTTAGCAATAATTTTATTTAAGATATCCATAAATTCTCCTGCAATAAACTAGGAACTACTTTTTTACTTAAGCGACTATATGAAAAGTTAACTATAATTTAAGATGGTTAAAATGTTTAATCCTAAATGTCAGATTTACAGTTAGGTTTCTAGGGAGGAAACATGAAAAAATTCATTCTTTTTATTGCACTAATAATTTTACTAACTTCTTGTGGTAGTTCATCAAAAGATTCTTATGCACCTTCAAATGAAAACTATAGCTCTTATGGTAAAGGCGGTGGTGGCGCAAAAAGTATGCCTGCGCCTATGGGTAAAGCGGAAGGCGTTATAGGTGGTGTAGCAAGTGAAGGCGGCCCTGCTGCAATGCCTGCACCAAATGAAGAGTCTACTTCATTTTCAACGGCTCAAGCATCAACCAATCAAGTTATTGAGCGTAAAATTATTCGTAATGCTGAATTAGACCTAGAATTAGAAAAACCTGCGGAAGCTTATATTCAAATTTCTGCCATTGCCAATACTCAAGGCGGTTTTATTGTCACCTCTGAAAGTCAGCAAATAGGGGAAAATGGTCAAAGAATGACTGTAATTATTCGTGTTCCTGCTGCCAAATTTGACGACACATTAAAGCAGATTCGCGCTTTAGCTGGTAGATTGTTACGAGAAAAAGCTTCTGGTCAAGATGTGACAGAAGAGTTTGTTGATTTAACAGCGCGTCTTAAAGCTAAACACGCACTAGAAGACCAATTTTTAGAGATTCTTAAAAAGGCTACTAAAGTTTCTGATATGTTAGAAGTGCAAAATAACTTAAATAATGTTCGCACAGAAATTGAACGTATTGAAGGACGAATGCGTTTTTTAGAAAATCAAGCTAGTCTTTCAACTATTACCATAACATTACAAACTCCTCAGCCTTTGGTAAGCGGCACAAGCAGGGGATTTATGTACAAATTAAAAGATGCTGTTTCAGATGCTATTGAAATAGCTCAAGATGTTTTCTTAGGTTTGATTCGCTTTGTTGGCTTATTAGTTCCATTATTTATCTTTATTGTTTTGCCTTTATATTTTGTCTTTAAATTAGTTCGTAGATCTTGGTATAGACGAAATACTACGGTACAAAACCAGTCAAACCCAATTAATGTTGATAAAAATTAAGTCTTTACTTATATCGCTATTAAGCTTGTAATTAGTTGAGACTACAAGCTTAATAGCAAAAACTAACAAATATTTACAACAGTTTTCCTCTTAAAATTAAAGAAGCAATAGTAAAGTAAATTACTATACCTGTTACATCAACTAAAGTAGCAACAAATGGAGCAGAGGCTGCTGCTGGGTCAAAACCAACACGTTTAAGTACAAATGGGAGCATTGAGCCAGCTAAAGTTCCAAGTAAAACTATTCCTACTAAAGTAAAAGCTAAAGTTAATGCAACATAAAACCAATATGGGCCATAAGCAGTTGAATACATTGAGACGGCTGCAATTCGGATAAATCCTAGTCCACCTAAAATAGCACCTAACATTAAGCCAGAACAGATTTCCCTCCACATTACCCGCCACCAATCACTTGCTTTAGCCTCATTTAGAGCAATAGCGCGAATAATTAAACTTGTAGCTTGTGAGCCAGAATTTCCTCCACTAGATACAATTAAAGGAATAAATAAAGTTAAGACTATAGCCTTGGATAATTCTTCTTCAAAATATCCCATTGCTGTTGCCGTCAACATTTCACCTAAGAAAAGAATTACTAACCACCCAGCCCTTTTCTTTACCATATCAAAAACAGAATTAGCTAAATAAGGCTCTTCTAATGCTTGCATCCCTCCCATCTTATGTAAATCTTCTGTATGTTCTTCAATAATCACATCTAAAGCATCATCAATAGTTACAAATCCTAGCACTCTTTTATTGTCATCTACCACAGGAATAGCTAATAAATTATACTTAGCCAAAGCACGAGCAACTTTTTCTTGGTCATCTAAACAATGTACTGAAATAGGATATTTACGCATTATTTCCCGAATAGATTTAGATGGATTTGCTACTACTAAATCCCGTAATGAAACAGCCCCTAAAAGTTGCCCATCATCATCTAAAACATAACAAGAATAGATATGAAGGCGTTGTTTACTATTAGCTCTAACATGGTTTATAGCTTCTCCAACAGAACTATCTGGGCTAAGATGCACATATTCTGTAGACATAATTCCCCCAGCAGTAGTAGGAGGAAATTGCAACAATAAGCGCATTTCAGCTTGTAAATTTTCTGGAAGTGTAGGAACTAACTTTGCGCGATTTTCTGGGGAAATTCTTCTAATTACGTAAGTACGTTCATCAGAAGACATTCTTCTTAAGATTTCTGCTGCCCGATCTATTTCTAGGATTTCCATTATTTCATGCCGACGTTCGCAACTGGGTTCATTAAAAATGGCTAATGATTCTTCTATAGGTAACATCATCAATGTCATAGCTGCATCTTCTAAGTTAAGCTCATTAATTAATTCTGCTGCATCAGGAGCTTTAATTTGATCAATAACTTCTGTAACGGTTTGGGGATTAGATTTAACTTGTTCCCGAAGATGCGCTAGCAGATCAGGAGTCATAGTGTTTTTACTTTTTGACATATTACCTCCTTATTCTGTGTACAACCGCATTAGCTAGACTGGGATACTAAATTTTTCTAGGGCAAGTAAAATTTAGCTAAAATGATGGGGCCGGCAGTACGAAAACCTCTAATTTAACTCTTATTCTATAAGAGTGTAAATATATGCTAACCAATTTCTGATGTTTTTAATTAATATTCTATTCCTCATCCATTTATTTAAGATTTAATCATCGCTTAGCATATAAATTATGATAAACTTTGTTTCAACTAACATATCTCAAATAGCAATTCTTATTTTTAGTAAGTAAATATTCTTAAGATTAGTTTAAATTCGCCGTTTGTTTTAATTTAGTGTGGGTGGTATTCCATTTATTTTGAGGATTTTATGAATACAGCAAAAAAAATTAGCAATAATTCAAGTGGATTAATAAATTTTCTTTTAGAAAAAATGTTATTAGCAACAATAAGTATCTTTGCTATTATTCCAGCAGTTTATTATGGTTCAGCTAGTTGGTTAAATATAGTTTTTATTTGGTTACTAGTAATAGTGCTTGCAATGTTACCTAGCAGCATAATCTTAAAATCACTTACACAAAAATTTCTTCCTATTTCCGAAACAAAAGATAAACAATCAACCCCTATTATTAAACATATTTTTCAACGTTTTGTTGTTGTTTTAGTAATGTTGTTTGTAATGTTGAGTGCTAGTGTAATTGGAATGAGGCTATTTGGGCAAAATTTCTTAAGTAAGAATTGTCTTGCTTGCCAAATTGATGCTAGAAATTACAATGCAGCTTTATGGCTAATTATAGCTGGTGCTGACTTAAACAAGCCTGATAATATTCGCCAAACACCTTTAATTTATGCAGTAGATAGAAGACAAAACTGGTTAGCAAAAATTTTGGTTTTAGCAGGAGCTAATGTTAATCCAAACCTAACTAGAATTAATAACCCTTTATTTTTAGCTGTCTCTAGGGGAAATTTGGATATAGTAGAATTTTTACTTAAACACAACGCTGATCCTAACACTACCCTAAACTCAACGTCTTTAACTACTGCATTAAAAAATAAACGTTTTGATATTGCTGAAATGTTATTAAAGTATGGAGCAGATCCAAACTTAATAGATCCTCAAGGAATGACTCCATTAATACATGAAAGTAAAAGAGGGGAAATAGAAAATATAAAGTTTCTACTTCAGTATCCCGTAGATGTAAATATGGCTAACAATCGAAATGAAACAGCTTTATATTGGGCAACAGTAAATCAAAACCCTGAAATAGTATTAAGTTTACTTGCTAAAGGGGCTAAAGTAGATAGTAATAACCCAGTAACAGAACTTAAGAATAATACAAACGAAAAAACCCCACTAATGATTGCAGCTAGTTTTGGTAATAAAGAATTGATGCAAATATTGTTGAATTATGGAGCATCTACAAGTTATAAAACTTCTCAAGGTGAAGATGTTTTTTCTATTGTTTCAAACTTAAATGAAGAAAATACAGAGCTTTTGGAAATTCTAACAAAGCAAAGCAAGTAAAATTTATAAAAAGCTTAAGCCTATAACAAAGAAAATTAGAACAAAAACCAGTAGCATACTAATAAATAAAATATCTCTGATAGTTAAACCAGCAACTAATACTCTGTTCATATCCAGCATATTTTTTGCAGGCTCTTCTATTTCTCCTGCTTGTACTTGAGTTTCATCAGCTTTTGCTTCTGTTTTTTCTACTTTTTTTTCTGCTTTTTCTGGCTCTTTTGCAGTAATTTCTGCTTTTGCTGCTGAAGCAGCATCTTTACTGATAGGTTTTTCTTCTACTTTAGCTTTATCTGAACCTTTACTTTCCTTATTTTCTGTTGGCTCATTATTTTTTATTGTGATTGGTGGAGGAACACCTATCCAATTGTCCCCAGAAATAGAATTGCGGTCATAAAGTATTAATTTTATGCCACCAGCACTAGTAGGAATACCAAAAGAAATTTCATCTCCATTATGAAGTTTACGACTACTAGCAATACGTACCCCATTAATAAAAACCCCTGTTTGGCTATTTAGGTCATAAACTGTAATTCCAGCCCAATCCATTCTAACTTTAGCATGTGTAGGGCTAATAGAAGCATGATCTATTTGTACTTGGCAATTAGCACCACGTCCAACAAATACTTCACTTGTGCTTCCCTTTAATTCAACTCTTTGACCATCTCTTTTTCCACCTACCATTACTAAATAAGAACTTTCTTCACCTGGTTCTAAGCCACGAATAACATCTTGGAAACTTGTAGGTAAGGATGCAAAAGTAGCTCCTGGATCATCATTTGCACCTAAAGCATCTGTTTTGATTGCTTCTAATGGTCGAGAACCTCCAGCAGCAAACCCTGTATTTGTTGTGTTTGATACTGTAGCTGGACTAGCAGCCTTTTGTGTAGCAGCAGGAGCTTTCATCATTTGTGGAACAGCTTGATCTTCTTCAATAGTAAAAGTTATTTGATACTCTCCTGCTGTAACAACATCATTACTTTTTAGTTTGATACGTTTATCTCGCTCCACTCTAGCTTGGTTAAGCAGTGTGCCATTAGAGCTTTTATCAATTAAATAAAAGCTATCATTATCTTGGATTATAAGTGCATGTTCTTTAGAGACATGTGCTGAGGTTAGATAAACATAACTAGATGGATGACGACCAATTGTAACAATATCTAACTCTGGCGGAACAACTTTTTCCAATACATTTTCATTGGAGGTCAAATTGGTAACTTGAAGTTTTGCCCTCATCCACCCACCTGTAACAAAAATTTTAGTTGAATAGTTTGGTTGAAAAATAAAAAAGATAGCCTTGTCATTGTGAGCAAACTTGATTGTAGTGTCAAGTCGTTTCGTGTAATGAAAATTAAATTAACCCTAAACTAAAAATAGGTATAAAGATTTAGTTTATCTTTATACCTAAAGAAATGTTTCTAATAAAAATATTTTTAATCTAAATAAGAAACCCTAACAAAACATATAATCTAAATTAATTTCTTGTCCTCATATTTTGGTAGAAGAATTTATTTTACAAGCCAAGCACCTTTACTAGCTAAAAGATGTAATCCCATTCTAGTTTTATTAGTATAAACTACCACAGCTAAAGCACGAAATCTATGATTAGGAGTTTCTAAATAAACTTTTGTTTGTACAGGAATAGGGTTTTTAGTAGTAATGCAAAGTCCTGTCTTACTAACATTTTCAGTCATTACTGTTTCATATTCAAAAGGAGCAGATTTTTCATAACGTAATAGAAAAGGCGTAGCTATTTTTACTCTTGTTGCTGCGCGAGACTCATAAACTTTCTTTACTGCTGTTGCAAGGGCAGACATGGCTATCTCCTATGAGGTGTAATTAATTGATTGGGTAATTTACTATATCTATTATTATTTCTTCTTGATTTGCAGATTTACTATCTGATTTATTCTCTTTGGCTTCTTTAGTTTCCTTAGCTTCTTTAGCTTTTTTTCTTACTAGCAGAAATGTCTTTTTGTTGATTTAAGGATTTATTTCTGTTGGTTTCAGCAAATATTAATGTTGGAACTAACAAAATTAACAGGATTAGTAAGATTTTTTTCATTAAATTTTAAGGACTTTCAAAAATTAGGAAGTGTTGAATGAATAACCATTCATATTATCGCTAGACTAGAATTTAAGTTGCGTAATTGCTATAAAAATTTTCTAAATTTATTAACTATTTAATAACCTCATATTCATCAAATAGTTAACTTAAAATAGCTAACCCGGGGGCCAGGTTAAATCACGTCCTCCTAGAAGATGTACATGAATATGAAAAACAGTTTGTCCTGCTCCTGCTCCAGTATTGATTACTGTGCGAAACCCTCCTTCATCAATTCCTTTTTGACCTGCTATTTTTGCAGCAGAAATTAAAAGATGTCCTAGAAGTTCATTTTCTTGAGTAGTTGCATCTTTTAATGAAGCAATATGATGGCGAGGAATTATTAATATATGTGTAGGTGCTTGAGGATTGATATCATGAAAAGCTAGACATTTATCATCTTCAAAAGCAATTTTAGCTGGGATTTGACCTGCAATTATTTTACAAAAAATGCAATCTGTATTAGACATTATTACCTCACATTATTCTTGTAGATTTTTATGCTTCTCTAAAACGCTCAATTTGTCCGCCAAGGCTTTGAAGTTTTTCTTCTATTTTGTCATAGCCTCGGTCAATATGATAAACACGGTCAATAGTGGTTTCTCCATCAGCAGCTAGTGCGACTAACACCAGCGAAGCACTAGCCCGAAGGTCAGAAGCCAAAACCTTAGCCCCTGTTAGTTTAGATTTACCAGTAACAGCAGCTTGACTGCCACGAATAGCAACATTAGCTCCCATTCGCATCATTTCGCTAGCGTGCATAAAACGATTTTCAAAAATTGTTTCTGTAACTACTGATGTGCCTTCAGCTTGTGTCATCAGAGCCATATATTGAGCTTGAAGGTCTGTGGGAAAAAGTGGGAAAGGCTCTGTTATCATATCTTTAGCTTTAAGTTGCTTTCCAGCTTCAACTCGTAAAGTTACATCGCTTAAACGCTCAATATTTACACCATTTAAATTAAGATGGTCAATTACACAGCTAATATGTTCTGGATTACAATCTGTTATTTCCAAAGCTCCATTTGTAATGGCAGCAGCAACTATAAAAGTACCTGTTTCAATTCTATCTGGAATAATTGTATGTTCTGCACCTCGAAGTTTTTCAACTCCTTCAATTCGTATTTGTTCTGTACCTGCTCCAATGATTCTTGCTCCCATTCGGCTTAAAAGCTTTGCTAAATCAACAACTTCTGGTTCACGCGCAGCATTATTTAAGATAGTAGTACCTTTAGCTAGTACAGCAGCCATCATTAAATTTTCTGTTCCTGTTACAGTAACTTTATCAAAAGTAACTTCAGCACCTTGTAGTTTATCAGCAGAAGCAAGTACATCTCCGCCTACTAACTCAATTTTAGCCCCAAGTTTTTCTAGTCCTGAAAGGTGCATATCAATTGGACGTTGACCTATAGCACAACCTCCTGGCAAAGAAACTTTTGCTTGTCCAAATCTAGCTACTAGCGGGCCTAGAGCAAGCACAGAAGCACGCATTGTTTTTACTAGCTCATAAGGTGCTTCAAAAAATTCTATGTCGTCTGCTTTTATTTTTAAGGTATTTCGCTCTGGCATTAGTACCATACAACCCATATCTTCAAGCAAGCGTCGCATTGTAATAATATCTCTAACATAAGGTAAATTATGTAATACAACGGTTTCTGATGTGAGAAGTCCAGCAGCCATACAAGGTAGAGCAGAATTTTTTGCACCGCTAATGCTAATACGACCTTCTAAAGGCTTACCTCCAACAATTCTAAACTTATCCATAAAATTAATCCTATAGTAAATACTTAAGCTTAATAAGAAGCAAGAAAAAGTAATCGGATGTTAGCATAAGCTAGGAAAGTTTGAAAAACTGATTGACCTAAATTAAAGCAGGAGAAAAAATCCATTTTTTTGGAAAAAGTTTGAAACCTTTTCTTAAAAACCTCCACCTACTTAACAGCAATTTAGTTACAAAATTATTTAGGGGGAGAGTTTATGCAAGAAAAAATTTTTACTTTTATTGAACAAGAAACTATGGGTCAAAGATTTATTAAAGTAGCTAGCGAGAGCTATCAAGATTTTAAGACAAACCCTAAACAATTTTTTAGTAATTTTTTAGCTAAAGATCCAAACTTAAGTAAACAAAGACAATATATTAAAGTAGGTTTGGCAGGAGCAATGTTTTGCTGGTTATTAATGATTGTTATTTATATTGGAATTTATTTTTATTCGCCTGTTCAAGAAGTTGTAGAGACAACTCAAAGTCAAAAACTCATTATGTTTGTAGCCTTGCCTCCAGCAGCAAAACCCAAGCCTGTTAAAGCTAGCAACAAATCTGGCGGCGGTGGCGGCGGTGGAGATCGTTCTATGACCGCACCAAGCAAGGGAAAATTGCCAAAAGCAGTTTTTGAGAATCCAATTGTTTCTCCTAGCATTAAGCCTCCAGAAATAAAAAACCCTGTTTTGCCTGTTTTGCCAACTATTAAAGTACAACCTGAATTGATTGAAGCACAAAATAAAAACCTCTCATTTGGTATTCCTAATGCTACTAGTGATTTATCCTCTAATGGCCCTGGAAGTGGTGGTGGAATAGGAACAAATCGTGGCGGTGCTGTAGGTGATGGTTATGGCTATGGTTATGGCCCTGGCATCGGTGATAATACTGGAGGTGGCCCAAGTAGAATAGGTGATAATAAAGTTTATAACCCTAGTAAAAGCATTATTAATCCTGTAATTACTTATAAACAAAAGCCTAAATACACTACAGAGGGACAAAGAGATAAAATTCAAGGTAGCGTTATCTTATCAGCAATATTAAGTAAAGATGGAACTATTAGCGAACTTAAAGTTGTACGTGGTCTTGGATATGGACTAGATGAAGAAGCAATCAAAGCTGCTTATTTAATTAAATTTATACCTGGCAAAAAAAATGACCAACCCATCAATGTAAGAGTACGTTTAGAGTTTGTTTTCCAATTGCTCTAATTTAATAAAGAGAGTTTTTGATAAATTTTGTTTGATAAGTTATAAATCTACTAGGTGATAAATTTTGCTTAAAGTAACATTACTAGCTAAAGCTGAAGCCTCTTATACTGATGAAGCATCAGACCTTGTTACTTTAAGTCAACAAGGTGATCCAGAAGCCTTTCATGTTTTGTTTAGGCGTTATAGCAAACCTATTCTTAGTTTTATTTATAACTTAACTGGTAATAAAGCTCTAGCAGAAGAACTTACACAAGAAACTTTTGTTAGGGCTTATCAAAATTTAAGTAAGCTTCAAGACGCTAATAAATTTTCTAGTTGGTTATTTGGTATTGCAAAAAATACTGTTAGAGAAAACTTAAAAGAAAATACTGGTAATCAATATCTTGAGTTAGACCAAGTTAATTTAACTAATCAACAAACTCCTGATAAAGACGTGTTTAACCAACAGCTTAACCAGGCTATAAAACTAGCTATTTTAGAGCTATCAGAAGATTGGAGAGTAGTTTTTACACTAAAAATGCTCCAGCAAAAAAGCTATGAAGAAATTGCTGAAATAACTGGTTGGTCAATAGGTAAAATTAAAACTGATTTACATCGAGCTAGACTTGTGGTGAGAAGCAAATTAGAAAACCGATTTTATTAATTTTCTAGGATAAATTTATGAAGTGTGCAGAAGTGCTACTAAAATTAGCTGATTATTCCTATCAAGAAACATCTATACAAGAAAATGTTTCTATTGAAGCACACCTAGATAAATGCCTAAGTTGCCAAAAAGAATATAAATTAATCCTAAAAGAAAATGCAATGTTTTTTGATTATCAAACAAATGTTGTAGATATTGATGTTAGTCCTAAACTTTGGGAAAATGTTAAACAAAATATTTCTCAACCTAATTTACCAAGACCTATCACAACAACAAGTTCTAGTGTTATCAGACCAACGCTTTTTAATAATTTGTCTTTATTAACAACTCCAAGTTTTTTAAGTCGGTTAACATCTAGTTTATTAAGTAGTTATAGAGATTTTGTTAGTAACCCAGTAAGATTTTTTGAGCAACTTTTCCAAATAGAAGATTCTCTTAGACGTGATGAAAAGTATTGGCGTGTTGGAAAAACTGTTGCAGTGGTACTTTGGTTATTTAGTGCTTTTTCTTATGTTAGTATTTTACAGGAAATACCTAAAGGTTTTTCCGAGTCCAAAAAATTAACAAAAATTATTGATTTATCTCCTCTTCCTTTTCCTCAAAATTTAACTAAAAAACCTTCTACAGGAAATAACAATACAGATAATTCATCTAGTAATATAACTAGTAAAAACAATGTGACTTCTAAAAACTCCATTGCTAAAAGCAAGCCGGTGGTGCTACCAAATGTATTATTACCAGGTGAATTACCTTCCATTAGTGGTAGCGGCAATGATTTTTTAACTTTGGCAAATAAAAATTTAGAAGAAATTCCAGCTAATGGTAGTGGCAATGGTGGTGGAATTAGTTCTGGAAGTGCTTCAGGAACTGGAAATACTAGTAGTTTACAAATTGAAATTGTTCCTGCTGAGGAAGTTTATAACATCAAAGATACTGGAGTAATACCTCCAAGAATTTTATCTAAAAAGACTCCTTCATACACTAAAGAAGCTATAGAAGAAAAAATAGAGGGCGTAATAATTTTGTCAGTAATTTTTGCTACAGATAGCTCAGTCAAAGAAATTAAAATAATTCAAGGTTTAGGTTATGGATTAGATGAAGAAGCTATAAAAGCTGCTTCACAAATTAAATTTATTCCTGCAACTAAAGATGGAAAATTAGTAAATGTTAGGGCTAGACTAGAATATACACTTAATCTATTTTAATTAAGCTTCAACCTTAACACCTTTCCAAAAAGCAATATAACCTTTAATTTCTTTAGCTGCATCTTTTGGGTCAGGATAATACCAAGCAGCATCTTTGTTAGCTTCTCCATTTACAACCACATCATAATAACTAGCTTGTCCTTTCCAACCACAATAAGTATGATTACTACTATCACGAAAATAAGTTTTATTGATTGTAGCAGGTGGAAAGTAGTGATTTCCTTCAATAACAATAGTTTGATCACTTTCTGCCAAAACAGCACCATTCCAGATAGCTTTCATAAAAAATACTCCTTAAAAAGTTCGCAATTTGTTTTTTATTTTCTATAAATTGCAAATCTTTACCAAACTTTATCAACTGCAAAATAGTCTAAAAAAAGCAGAAAAATTTGGGAACTGACTGCTTGTTTATTGCGTCATGTTAAGAACGACTAAGAACAAAATTAACTAACTTTATAATTTATTTGTAATATATTCGCGTAGTTTGGCTAAAGCCTTACCACGATGACTAACACTAGCTTTTTCTTGGCTGTTTAATTCAGCAAAGGTCTTTGATAAAGGTAAATATTCAAAAATTGGATCATAGCCAAAACCATTTTCCCCACGTGGAGAAAATATTATTCGGCCCTCGGTGTTAGCACTAAAAACTTCCTCTAAATCTTTGCCCACTAAAGCTAAACTACAAGTAAAACGAGCAGTTCTTTTTTCTAATGGTGTGTCTTTTAACTCAGTTAATAGTTTTTCATAACGTGTTCTATCAGAAGCATTTGGCCCGCCATAACGAGCCGAATAAACCCCTGGCGCACCATCTAAAGCATCAACCGAAAGGCCAGAGTCATCACTTAAAGAAAGTATTTGTGTTTCCTTATAGTAGTAATGAGCTTTAATTAAAGCATTTTCGGTAAATGTCAGCCCTGTTTCCTCTACATCAACTAGACTTGGAAAACTACTTAGGCTTATGATTTCTAACCCAGAATTAGTTAGTAACTCTGTTAATTCTTTGATTTTACCAGCATTTTTTGTTGCAACTAGAAGTTTAGAATGCCTCATCTAATTTCCTCGAAAAAGCAAATTTATTATATGTTTTTAGAAACTAAATTTTGGTAAAGAGGTTAAATAAATAAAAGTAACTTACCTAATATGTGTCACTTGACCTACTACCATTTCAATATAACTTTTACTAATAAAATTAACTGTAATAAATAACTTGATATTTACAAAAATTTGTGATATAATTCATTTGCTAGTCTTGGTATTATTTCCTAAATTGTTAGGATACTATAAAGAAATAACAAAAAACAAGCCAAAATCCCAAACTATAATGGGAATACTGGGAAGGATCGAAACTCTATGAGAACAAATTTGGATGACAAGCTGTTAGAAACAGACTTAGATTCATCGGGGGGTGAATCAATGGTTTCTGGCATCGACTTGGAGAAATTTCTTGCCGAAATGGACTCTGTTGCTGAAGAACAGGGTGATTTTTGGGTTGAAGAAACTGAACCTCCAGAAATAGCAGAAGAAGATTTAGAAGTTGTTGCTGGTCGAACAGATTTAGCAGCCGAAGCAGATAAATCTTTAGATGCAATGACACTTTATTTACGTGAGATGAGCAACGTAAGCTTACTAACTCGTGAAGATGAAGTAAATATTGCAAAACGTATTGAGCGCGGCACGCGCCGTATGGATAAAGCATTGTTTCGCTCTATGGTAGTAGCTGAAGACCTAGAAAACTTACTTATTCAATTAAAAAAAGGTCAAATTTCTATACGTCAAGTTATTGATACTTCGGATTCAGAACTTGATGATATTACAGCAGAAAATGAAAATAATTACCTAGAAGAAACTATCACTAAGCTTCAAGAAGCTATGAAGCTGCTTGTATTAATAAGAAAAAGTAGTGAAAAAATCTTTGAAGATAAAAGGGCTAAATCTTCACGTAATATGTCAAAACTTCGTCGTTTACGTATTAAATTAAGCCAGCAAATTCGCACTATTTCTTTTTCTTCTGAAATCAAACGAAGTTTTATTGATTCAATTCAACAAGTAGTTAATGAAATAGAGAGAGAAGAAAATATTGTTAGACAAGCACCAGAAAGTACAAATTTAGAAAGCTCTCTTTCTCCAGAAAAAACTTCTGCTCGTAAGAAAAAAACTCCTTCATCTGAAGAAGAACTACGTAAGCAAGCTAGAATTGCTCGTCGTCGTCTAAATGACATAGAAAGACACTACCTAAGCAATTACACAGAACTTAAACGTAGTTTACAACAAATTAAACAAGCTCATGAGCAAGCTACAGATGCTCGCAAGGAAATGATAGAAGCAAACTTACGTTTAGTTGTTTCTATTGCTAAAAATTATATTAACCGTAGTCGTGGTTTGCAATTTGCTGATTTAATCCAAGAAGGCAACATTGGATTAATGAGAGCAGTAGAAAAATTTGATTATCGTCGTGGTTATAAATTTTCTACTTATGCAACTTGGTGGATCCGTCAAGCTGTTACTCGTGCCATAGCTGATCAAGGTCGCACTATTCGCGTACCAGTTCATATGGTAGAAACAATTAATAAAATTGTTCGTACTGCTAGACTTATGGTGCAAGAATTAGGACGTGAACCAACTCACGAAGAATTAGCAATACGGACTGATTTACCTGTGTCAAAGGTGCGTCAAGCTCTAAAAATTGCCCAAGAACCTATTTCTTTAGAAACTCCTATTGGAGATGATGGAGAATCTTCTTTAGGTAGCTTTATAGAAGATCAATCTAGCTTAAATCCGGCTGAAATGGTAGTAGGTAAAAGTCTTCGTGAAGCAACAATGGAAGTGCTAAATACACTTACACCACGTGAAGCACAAATCCTAAAGATGCGCTTTGGTTTAGATGCTGAAGGTCATGAACGTACATTAGAAGAGGTTGGCCGTCATTTCTCTGTTACTAGAGAACGTATTAGACAAATTGAAGCTAAGGCACTTCGTAAGCTGAGACATCCTAGCAGAAGCCGTAAACTAAAAACTTTTTTTGATGATACTCATGTTTAATTAGCTTTAATTTATTAAGGAACTAGCCGCCATTAAGAATAATTTCCTAATGGCGGCTAAATATTTTTCGTGCATTTCTTAGCTAAGTGGCGTAGAATTTTGCTTCATCCAAAAAAATAAGGCTTTTCTATTGGCTATGGCCAAACTAATAATTACAAATGAGTCAAATAATCAAACTTCTGAGTATATTATTTCTAAATCAGAAATCAAAATTGGTCGTCATCCAAGCCAAAATGATTTAGTCTTGCCAACTAAACAAGTTTCTGCCTCTCATGCCTTGCTAAAAAGAATTGGAACAGAATATTTACTAATAGATCTCAATAGTACTAATGGCACAATAATTAAAAATTCTCGTATAACAGAAGCTTCCCTAAAAGATGGCGATTTATTTTCTATAGGTACTTTTACAATACAATTAATTGATCGTTCAGCCCGCAATAATGACATTAACTACCAAGAATCGCCTATTGGACAAAATGTTTTAACTCGCTCAGTATCAGGAGATCCTTATCAAACTAGAATGCTTGACAAGGAGTTTGAACAAGGTGATTTAGAAAATCGCTTGGCTGAAAAAATTAAAATATTAGAAACTCTTTATGAACTAGGCAGAACTTTTAGTTCTGTATTTAATATTGATGAAATTTTTGTCCAAATTGCTCAATTACTCTTTAAGCTTACTCCAGCAGATCGATGTGCTATTTTAATTTGCCAAACAAATACTAATAAACTAGAGCCAAGATTAATTAAAATAAATCCAAACAAAAAAATGACTGAATCCCAAAAAACGGATTTTGCCATTAGTCGTACTATTGCTAGTAAAGTAATTTCTGATCGGCTATCACTTCTTTCTGTAGACGCTCAAACCGATCGTCGTCTAACTTCAGAAAGTATTGCCATTCAACATATACATTCTGTAATGTGCGCCCCTCTCTTAGGGAAAAATGACGTTCTTGGAGTTATTTATGTTGATAAAATAGACCTATGATAGCTTTAGCTCTGATGATCTAGATTTGCTTAATGCTGTTGCAGCACAAGCTGCTATTGCATTAGATAATGCCCGCGCTTATGAACAATTAGCCCAAGAAGCTATTGCCCGCGCTTCTTATCAAAGGTTTATGCCTAATCATGTTATTGATCTAATCCTTAAATCCCCTGAAGGATTAAAAATTGGTGGAACCATACAACCTGCTACAATTTTATTTGCCGATATTCGTAATTTTACTAGTATGGCGGAAAAAAGTCGCCCTCAACTAGTAGTTAAGGCATTAAACCTATTTTTTAGTGCTATGACAGAGATTATTTTTGCTAATCTAGGCACATTAGATAAATACCTAGGAGATGGATTAATGGCAATTTTTGGCGCACCTTATCATAATGATGACGATGCTATAAATGCTGTTAATGCTGCAATTGGCATGCAAAAACGCTTAAGCAAACTAAATCTAGAAATTAAACGTCTAGGCTTTGCACCTATTGAAATAGGTATTGGTATAAATACAGGAGAAGTAACCGTAGGTTGTATTGGCTCAGAACAGAGATTAGATTATACTGCTATAGGTAATACTGTAAATTTAGCTAATCGTTTAATGTCTCAAGCAAAAGGACAACAAATATTAATTAGTAATAGCACTTATCAGTTAATAGGAAATGTTTTTCGTGCTAAACCGATAATAGAATCTGAAATGCAAGAAAATTACAGCAGGCTCTATCAAGTTATTTATAAATAATCTAACTCTATGATTTTCTGTAAGTTAAAGAACTATTGAAAATATATTAGTATCAAACTTTAAATTTAATTATAATTCTTGACTATCTTGATTACATTTTCAATTTTCTAATATATTTCCAACGTTTCATAAATAAAATCTAAGAAAAATCTTTGTCTAAGTTTACCTATTGATAATTTAAGTCTGTTGGCAATAGTTTTATAAATTCATTGTTTACTATAAACTATCTATTTATTATGGCTATTTGGAGAAATTTTTATGAAAAGCTCATCCGCTAGTTTTTTGGCTATAGCAGTTGTCCTTTTGGGTTTAGTCACCACTGGTTTAATTTTTAGCAATGGTATAGCTTATGCTTTGCTAGTAGTCACTATTACTGTAGGGCTTGCTTCAGCCCTTTTTGCAGTGCAAAATGTTCTTAATCAAATAGAGGAACTTCGCCAAGATATAGCCATGTTACAAAAAGAAGCTACTCGTAACTTTTCTAGCTTAGCAAATTCTACTAAAGATCTTAAATTAGATTTTAGTAGTAAAGCTTCTGAAATTATATCTAGTGCAGTGGCGAATATTTCAACGCAACCAACAAATAGTGGTGTGATTAGTCTACCTCTATCAACTAATCCTGAACCTACTTTCACCCCTGTAGCAACTCGTAAAGAAAGTTTTACTCAAACTCCAGCCAAAGAAATATCTAGTCCAATGTTAAACAATCCTAGTTTTCAACCAGTTCAAAATACCACTAACTTAAATTTAGATGACCCAAATCGCACCAATGCTTCTGTTGCTCCAAAAAGTACAATTACATCTCCTAATCAAGCTGTTAGCCATACATCTAGCCATGATATGGAAAGCACACAATCTTTTCTGCCTTCCTCATCATCAATTAGCCAAGCACCTTGGACAGCACCTAATAACAATCCCCCTGTTGAGACTTCAGAAAATCTTTCCCCTGATGCAACATTAGGGTTTGCCTCAAGTCCAATACCACCTGTTGATCTTAACCGAGTTAATGAGTATCTAGAACAGCCAAAAACACCTTCAAAAACTCATGGCAAAATTAAGAAAAGATATAGCACTTTTGCTGGTCTATCCTTAAATGAAAGTGGTCAAGATCTAAATCAATATAAAGAAGATCTTTTAACTCCACCTCCTGCACCACCTCCACCTAGTCAGTTAAAAAAGAAGCGTTATAGCACTTTTGCTGGTTTATCCTTAACCGAGCCTCCTAAAGTAGCAGAAAATTTAGCTAAAAATTCTATTGCTCCTTACCCAGCCGCTTCTAAAGCTGCAACTCCATCTACAGTTACTAATTTAGGTTTTTCTAAAAATACTGAAGCAACAGGTGTTTCACAAGAAGACTTAATTAATGAACAAGCAAATATTAATATGCCTGTCCCTAAACCATCTCCAACAAAAGGTGTACGTAAGCGTTACCAAACATTTATGGGCCTTTCTTTATCTAAAACTCCCCAACCTATGAAGCGTTTTGAAGAGCCTGCTTTTATGGATGCTACTGCTCCACTTTCTACATCTGTACCTTCAGCAGCATCTTTTAAGGCACCTGCTCCATCAGCTATGCAAGCAGCTATTAATAGAGGACAGCAAGGAAACTTAGTTGATGGTTTTTGTTCACTTTGTGGTAGCCCACAAGCAGCAGCTAATGATTATGCTAGTAGTGGTTCAGAACCAGAATTTTGTTGGTATTGTGGAGCAAAATTAAGAAATTAAATTAAAAGGTATCATCTTTTTAATCCCTGTCTTTGCTGTCAAAGTTATTGCGTTTACCTAACCTTGCGGTTATACTGCGGTTAGTAAACAACTAAAATCCAAGTAGTGTTTAATTCCCTAAAATTTATTAAAACATTCAACAAAATGTTGGGGAAAAAAATTTTTATCCCATAATTTTTTTTTGACGCGGTGAGCGCGCTATATGGGTCAAGCCTTAATGTTCAACAATGAAGATGAGCGAGACGAATTAATTGAGCGTTATTTACCCTATGTACGCTCAATTGCTCAATCAGTTGTATCTAAACTTCCTTCCCAAATAGATATTAATGATCTAATTGGGTATGGTCGTATTGGTTTGATTGAAGCTGTTGAACGTTTTGATCGTAGTCGTGGAGTAAGTTTTAAGACCTTTGCTTATTACCGAATCAAAGGAGCAATCTACGATGGACTACGTCAGATAGGTTGGTTTTCTCGCTCTGAATTTGCTCGGATTCGCTTTGAACAAAGTGCTAATGAGCTAATGCACCATTATTCAGATTCCAATAGTGAATTACGTAGCCAAGGAGCAGAAGACGAAATAAAAGAAATTGAAGCTATGTTTTCTGGTATTGTTTCAGCCTATATGCTTTCTTTAGAATCATCTGAATCTCTTAATACTCCTGAAAATCGCGCTACTCCAGATCAAGATTATGAAACTAAAGAATATAGTCAAATTATTCGTGAAGCTATTGAACAGTTACCAGATACAGAAAGAAAATTAATAGAGTTTTATTACTATCAAGGATTAACTTTGGAGGAAATAGGAAATAAACTTGGATTATCTAAATCTTGGACTTCTCGTTTGCATACTAAATGCCTCCAACATTTATGCCAAATGTTAAAAAATCGGGGTATTGTTAGTGCTACTTAATGCAAATATAAATTCAGTAAGTGCTAGATTTAGCACCTGCTGAATTTGCAGTTGTATTAAGAATTATTTCCTAATTATTGAAAAATTCTTTAATTTACTTAAATTTAATCAGAAATATTAACTGGAGGAAAAAGTATGGTAGACCCTATTAGTGTTAGTAATGCTACTAGAGTAGCAGAAACTTCTCAGGCAACCGAAACTAAAAAAGTTGTTACTAATGAAGATTTTGAAACCACTCGAACCAAAGGCGTAGAGCTAGAAACACATGTTGAAAACCTAAAAGAAACCGGTCATGTAAATGGCGACCTCTTACAAATGTCTTCACGTGAGGCCCAAGAAATGTTTGACCGCGTTGTAAATCAAGGTAATGAAGTTAATGGCTACCAAAGCATTTTTTATGATAATCGCTCTAAATTAGAAAACCTTAGAGCCGAATTAGACCGTGTTGGCGCATCAGGTGAAACCGGCAAAGTAGGTAATTATTTAGAAGGTATTGACAAGGAAATGGCTTCTCTAGAAGGTATCCTAAATAATATTGATGCTAATACTCCTGTAAATAGTATGGAAATGCTTAAACTCCAAACCAAAATGCACCATATCACAGAACATGTCACTATCATTAGCAAAGTAGTTGATCAAATTTCTTCTGGTATTAAAACTATCTTGCAAACGAATGTTTAATCCTGAAATTTTTACTAGGAATAACCTTAAAATTATTCCTAGTAATCTCTCATAAGAGGAAGATAACATGCTCAGAAAGCTTAGTCTTATTTTATTTATATTGCTTGCTACCTTTATTAATAGTGCTTGTAACCGTAATCAAGATCTTTGTACCGAAATAACAGAAAATGAAGCCCAACGTATTTGTGTCTTATTACAACGTAATGGACTAAATGCCCATAAAGTTAAGGTAGGAGCAGAAGATCAAGTAACTTGGTCAGTTGTATTGGAAACTCCTTATATAATCGGTGATAAAGCAGTAGTAGAAGCATTAAATATTCTTAATGAAAATGATTTACCCCGTTCTAAAAGAGATCCTCTTAAAGAAGCTTTTAAGGAAGGTGCATTAATTCCTACTCCTACTGAAGAGCAATTAAGAAAACTAGCTGCAATTCAAGAATCTTTAGAGCTAAGTTTAGAAAGAATTACAGGTATTGTTAGTGCGCAAATACACGTAGTTTTACCAAATCCAAACCCTTTGGTTGAAGAAAGTAAACAAACACAACCTAGCGCATCAGTTTTATTAAAGTATAATACTGCAACACCTCCTTTAGATGTCGCAGAAGTGCGTAATATAATTGCTCCGTCTATTGAAGGATTAGATCCAACAAGAGTTCAAGTAGTAATGAAAGCCGTAGCTGCACCAAATGCGGCTCAATTTGATAATCTAAAAAATAATATGATTAAATATATTGGCTTAGGTGCAATGGCTGCAATTGCTGTATTTGCTGGACTTTTTATTTATAGCTATATTCGTATGCGTAAATTAGCAGAAACAGTTTCACAACTAGAACGTGAACGTAGCGTAGCACTTAGAGCTAAGGGTCAACCAGCCCAAGCAGCAGCAAAATAAACTATGGAAACA
Source organism: Blastocatellia bacterium (assembly GCA_016713405.1). NCBI lineage: Bacteria > Pseudomonadati > Acidobacteriota > Blastocatellia > Blastocatellia bacterium. The sequence goes on along the minus strand of JADJPF010000027.1, from coordinate 100,392 downwards.
CAATTTCCAGCCCACTTACAAGCATTAATGACTATTTCCCTTATCTTAGATAAAGATGAGGCAGTATCACTTTTTAAGTTTTTACCTAGTCAAGAGCAAGAATTAATTAAACCTCGTATAGAAAAATTTTTAGATCTTCCCGAAGAAGCTCGTCGCAATGCTTCAAGTTCAGGACTTAAAGCACTACGCAGTGAGTTTCTACTACGTCAAATTACAGATGTTCATCCTTCACATATTGCTCTTGTCCTAGCTAATGAACCAGCAACGATTATTCGAGTAATTTTTCACCACTTACCAGCAGAATTAGTTAATGAAGTAATGCAGCATTTGCCAGAAAGAACTATTCGTAAGCTCTCAACCTATACAGAACCCCCACAAATTGCTCCTGATTTGCTAGATGTAGTAAAAGATGCTTTTGTACGTCAGTTTACTTTTATCTTGCCTGGAGAAAACCCCCTTACCCGCCTTAACACACCTCGACTACGTACTTTGTTAAGAGAAATGAGCTTGCAAGTTATTTCTATAGCAATGCGAAGAATAAACCGAGATGAATTAGTTGCATCACTCCAACGCTTTCCTAGAGTTTTTTCCAAGGAAATTGTTAGACGATTAAAGTTACTTCGTGAAGTAGAAACAAAAAACGTTTTATTAGCAGAAAAATCTTTAGTTTGGTTAACTACGCAACAATTACGTAATTTCTCTATTACTGAAGATGCTGGATTAACAATGCTAGCAGGCGGATTATTAAAAGAAAGTGAAACTTTACAGAAATTTATAACCCAAAAGTTTTCTATTGAAGAATCTGGACGCTTTTATGATTTGCTCTCTAGGCTTCGTCAAGCAGACCCAGAATTAATAGATTTTTCTAAAGAACAAGTTGACCAAACATTAGCAAATATTTTACAAACACGCCAACCTTTAATCCCTGCTACTGCTAAAAGTGAAACTACCAGCGCATCAGCTTAATAAGGAGATTTTAAAACTTTGAGTGAAAATAGAATTGTTAAAGGTAAAATAATTAAAAGTGCTGAACGTCCTTCTATACCAGAGGAACCCTTTAGCAAAGCTGTGGAATCTTCTGTAATTAAAGGCGTTGTTTATGATGCTACAGGAGAAGCTCAACGCATTATTAGAGACGCTCAGGAAAAAGCCCAACAAATTATTGAAAGTGCGCAACCAGAAATCGAAGCCCAACGCCTTCAAATAGAAGAAGAATGGCAAAGATTAGACCAAGAACGCCTTGCCATTGAAGAAGAACGCCAATCCATCCTAGAAGCTGCCCGCGAAGAAGGCTATAAAGAAGGTTTTACCAAAGTTAATGAAATAATTTATGATTTGACAGAAAAAAAACGCGATGTCTTAGTTCAAGCAGAATCCGATATGATTCGGCTCTCTATTCGTGTAGCAGCACGTATTATCGGACGTGAACTTCGTCAACATCCTGATACTATTGCAGATATTGTTACACAAGCAATTCAAACAGTACGAAGTCAAACAAAAATTACTATTCGTGTTAATCCTGATGATTTAGAACATTTAGTTAAAGCACGGGATCAATTACTTAATCGAGTAGGACAGTCAAAAATTATTGATTTTCAAAGTGATCTTAAAGTGCAACCAGGCGGTTGTATTATTGAATCGGATGCTGGAGTAGTAAACGCACAACTTAAAACACAATTAGAAGTTATGGAAAGAGTGCTTCTTAAGCGTGCCGGTCATATTAAGTAATATTCTGTAAATAGCGAGGTTATTTATGCCAGTGACAGATACAGGTATTGACATTTCGCGCTATCTAGATGATATAGATACCATTTCCCCAGTAGAAGTGCGTGGTAGAGTAACTGGTTTAGTCGGCTTAATTGTTAAAGCCGCAGTTCCAGAAGTATGGGTAGGGGAACTTTGTTTAATAAACACTCCTCATAGTTCACAACCTGTTAAAGCTGAAGTAGTTGGATTTCGTGATAGCGAAGTTTTATTAATGCCTTTAGGAGATCTTACCAATATTGGTATGAATTGCGAAGTTATCCCAACAGGCTATTCTTTAACAGTTAAGGTTGGTGATGAATTATTAGGACGTGTATTAAATGGTTTAGGCGAGCCTATAGATGTAGCAACTAAAGGCCCATTAAATTGTTCAATGGAATATCCTGTTCATAATGACCCACCTGACCCAATGAAACGTGAGCGTGTATTAAAGCCAATGGAAATAGGCATCCGAGCAATAGATGGATTGCTTACAGTTGGACAAGGCCAACGTATTGGAATCTTTGCTGCTGCTGGTGTTGGTAAGTCTACTACACTTGGAATGATAGCCCGTAATACAGAAGCTGAAATTAATGTTATTGCACTAATCGGTGAGCGTGGTCGTGAAGTCAGAGACTTTTTAGATAATGACCTTGGGCCAGAAGGCTTAAAACGTTCTGTTGTGATTGTTGCAACTTCTAATGAATCGTCATTAATTCGTCTAAAAGCAGCTTATGTTGCAACAGCAATTGCTGAGTATTTCCGCGATAAAGGCAAAAAAGTAATGTTAATGATGGACTCTGCCACTCGTTTTGCTCGTGCTAAACGTGAGGTAGGTTTAGCAACTGGCGAACCCCCTGCTAGAGGTGGTTTCCCTCCTTCAGTATTTTCTGAACTTCCTAAACTATTAGAGCGCACTGGTAATTCTGACAAAGGTTCTATAACTGCTTTTTATACTGTACTTGTAGAAGGCGATGATATGAATGAACCAGTAGCCGATGAAGTTCGCTCAATTTTGGATGGTCATATTATTCTTTCCCGCGCTATGGCTGCACGTAACCATTACCCAGCAATTAATATTTCTGATAGTGTTAGCCGTGTACAAAATTTTGTTGCAGGTAAACCACATATTGCTGCTGCTGCTAAACTTAGAGAAGTTCTTGCAACTTATGAAAAAGAAAAAGACTTAATCCTAATTGGAGCTTATAAACGTGGTAGCGATCCTAAAGTTGATTTTGCTATTGATCGTATTGATGCAGTAAATAATTACTTAAAACAAGGTACTCATGACAAAATTCGCTTTGATGATGCTGTAAATCAACTGATAAAACTATTTCCAGCAGGCAAGTAGCAGACTTCTTTAAGGAGCATTCATGTCCAAGGTTAAATATAGATTACAACCAATACTAGATGAAAAAGAACGTCTTAGAGAAGACGCTATACAATTTCTTAATAAAAAGAAAGATGAACTTAAAGCTGAAGAAAAAAAATTAGAGCAAATTAAAGAAGAGCTAACTGCTGCTATTGAGCGCAAAAACCAAATGACTCAAGAGTATAACGATAAAATGTTTAGCGGAAAATAGACGGTTGATGAAATTAAAATTCGTAAAATTCATATTGAAGATATGATCTCAAAAATAGAAGAAATTAAGCAAGCTGTAGAAAATCAACGTAAAGCCGTAGCACGTGCAGAAGGGGAAGTACGAAAGGCAGAAGATGCTTTAATTGCTGCATCTAAAGAAGTTCAAGTAATGGAAAAACATAAAGAAAACTGGCATCAAGCCTTAAAAGAAGAAGAAAGAAAGAAAGAAGCTAAACAATTAGAGGAAATTGCTCAAATAATGTATACCTCAGCAAAAATGAATCGGCAAAATGATGATTTTTAACAATCATTTATTATTTAACACTTTATTTTCAACATTTTATTGGAGGAATTTATGACTAATAGAATTAATGGCCCTTTTGGTGCAAGCAACCCTTATTCATCAGAAGCTAAAAAAGAAAAAACTGCAACCACTAAACAATTTGGAGAATTTATAGTTGAAGATCAAGACGACGATATCAACCCACAAGCCGAGTCTTCAGAAGAAGATCTAGGAGGACTCGCTGATGATTTAGGAACTATTTTTGGTTTTGGTTCATCTTCTTCTGGCAGAAATAATGATAGTGGCTCTAGCCCAAGCAATTCTTCTCGTCCACGTCCTGATGATCGCAATGTTTCAGAACCAGAAACTGATGCTCGTAAACCTGCCAATAAAATAAAACAAAAACCAAAAGCTGAGTTTGATAAATTTTCCACCTTTGGTGAAGAACAACCGCAAAAGCTTAAGGATGAAGAAATTAAAGTAAATCCTTTAGCTGCATTTTCTGTTCCAACACCTGTTGAACGTAGCTTTAGCCCTGCCCCTATCCAACCTACTAATACAGTAATTCCTCCTCAAATGATGGAACAAATCGTTCAAGATGTAAGATTAGGCATTAATGAATTAGGCGTTGCAGAGTTCCAATTTGACTTAAAATCAGATGCTCTTGATGGCTTAAAACTAAAAATTAGCACTAAAGATGGTCAAGTTTATGCTACTTTCATTGCAGAAAATGTTCATGTAAAAGATAATATCGACCAAGGCGCGCAAGAATTAATTAAAGCATTACAAGACAAAGGTTTAGAAGTAGCTAACTTCCAAGTTTCTGTTGGTGCTGATAGTGGCGGAAGTGGTGGTTTTGGTGGCTCTAACCAAGGAGAATCTAACCAACAACAAAACCAACGTCGTCAATCTTACAATGAAACTAGTAATAGTGTTGATGAAAGCCAAATTTCTTTAAGTACTACTAACACTGATTATACAGTCTAAAAATTCTCTGTGTCTTACGAAAAATTAACAAGGTGTTTTACTTTATTTTATGAAACGGATTACACCGTTTAGTTTTACTAATTTACCAAAAGTTTCTCCTGAACGTGTCAAACTATCAGCAACTATGTCATGTTGTTTACCTGGGCCACGATGGGAGGAAACGTTCCGCGATTTATTAGGTAATACCTTACGTAAATATATTCGTGGAAAACGTCAACTTAATATTAATTTTCAAATTAGCAGTGATGAAACAAGTGACCTTTGGGAAAAAAGCTTTGTTGCTGGTGAAAAAGAGTCTCTTTTAATGGGTCGCAACTCTGCTTGTGACCTTCACTTAAATAACCGTGTAGTTTCAAGCCAACATGCTCGCGTAGTTGCTAGTAAAGGTAGCTTTTTTCTAGTTGATCAAAGTGCTAATGGAACATACCTTAATGGTAGACAAATAGCACCTAAAACATTAACTCCCCTTTCTCAAGGTGATTTAATAGGTATTTATCCATTTCAAATAATTTTTAGTCTTTCTCAAACACTTTCTAATGAAGATACTCATATTGATTTTAAGATTGAAAATGTTGTGGAAGTGCCGTTTGAACAGGTAGCAAAAAAGCTCGCAACTCCTGTGCCTCTAGCAGTTGTAGGGATTGAACCTTCAGGGCGTAAATCATTACTAGAAATAGATCCTAATTTTATTATTGATATGGTGGATCAAATTTTTGGTAGTGAAAGTGCTAGCACTAATAAATTGCTACGAGCTTTATCTAATATTGAAACTGGAGTAATAGAGTTTCTTATCTTACGTATTATTAAAGCTATGAGTGATACTATGGCCGAGTTTGCTGGTATCACAATTAGACTTGAGCAATTATTTACTCAAGGTGGACAAGCTTTTAAGGCTATGGATAGCTTAGCTGAGCCTCATGAGCCTGTATTACAGTTATGTACTAGAGTAGTTGTAGGGGAAGCCTTAGGATACTTAAATCTTTATTTACCATATGGTCTACTTAATGATGTAACTAAATCAGAAATAAATGAGCAAAACAAATTAGAGTTGTTAAGAGATTGGCTTCCTAATTTAGAAATGCTTAAAACCAAGCTGATCGTGGAAATAGGAGAAATAAACCTAACATCCTTAGATCTCTATTCTTTAGAGCCTTCTGATATTATACTTTTGCCGGATGTAGCACTAAAACTATATGGGTCAGAACTTGCAGGTGAGGTTTATGTTAGGCTAGGCTTATGGGGTGAGCTAGGTTTTAAGGGTGAAATAATTACAGAAGAATCAGCTATAAAAGTAATGCTTAATGTGGTTTCCTATAATCCCAGACCACATAGCCAAGAAAGCGAAATTAAAGCAAAGGAAAGAAATTTGGAGGGTGAAAGCGAAGAAATGGAAGAAGAGGATCTGTCACAAAGTGCAGAGTTTATTCAATCTGTACCGGTTACAGTAGTAGTTGAACTAGGAAGACGTAATTTAACGATTTCGGATGTAACACGACTACGTATTGGTCAAATCATAGATTTACACCGTACCCCATCGGAACCAGTAGAACTGAGTGTAGATGGAAAAATTATTGGTAAAGGTGAATTAGTTGATGTTGATGGTGAATTAGGAGTTAGAATTTTAAGGTTATTTAAGTAACACTTTAATAATCAATAAGTTAAAAACTCCTCTTGCCCTATCAAGCAAAGCGCATTAACATTCCAAAATCAAGTTAAATTATCCAGCCAAAAACTTTTCATAATGAGAGGATAGATTGTTGTGTTAGCCATAGTGTATTTATTTCTTTGGCAACAAATCGACCCAACACAGCCTGGGCCCATAAATGCCCCTCTTCTTGGAGATGGCTGGTCGCTTTTTGTAATGCTACTAAAAACATTTTTAATGCTAGGCTTTGTTTGTCTGTTGGCCTTTTTTAGCTTACGTTACTTACCTAAACTAATGGGAATGCCAGCAGAAAGCCAGCTAATGAAAGTAGTTGCTCGCTACACTCTAGAACCGCAAAAATCTCTCTATGTTGTAGAAGTAGCAGGAAAACACTTACTTTTAGGTGTTACACAAGAAAAAATCGAGCTAATTTCTGAATTAGAATCTGCTTCTATAGAAAAAGCTATGGAAATAATTAGTTTAGCAAATACTACTAAACCTAGCCTTGGATCAAGTGCAATTAAAGAATTTAGTAAATATTTGAGGAGGTAAAATGCAGCACTTACTCAAAACCATTACTAGCTATAGGCCCAGTCGCCGCGCCATAAGCTTATTATCAATACTTTTTGTGATGCTAGTTCTACCTACTATCACACTAGCCCAAGATGGCAATCGTGGCATCCCTAGTCCATTAGTAATGGTAATAGTGCTAGGTACTTTATCACTAGCACCTTTTATTGCTATTACAATGACCTCATTTGTAAAAATATCTGTAGTGCTATCACTTCTACGTAGTGCGCTTGGTACACAGCAAGCCCCTCCTAATCAAGTAATTACTGGACTAGCTTTTATCTTATCCATTTTTATTATGACTCCAGTAGGACAAGAAATTTATAGCGCAGTTGGTCAAGTTCCAGAAACTAACACACTACTTTCTGAAGCCAATGTGCGTGTTCTATATGAAGCAGCTAAAAGAGGTCAAGAACCTTTACGGGAATTTCTAGTACGTAATTGTCATGACCGGGATAGATTATTGTTTTTAGAACTATCTAAACGAATGACCAAAGGCGATACAAGCTTTATTTATGCTGGTAGTTTTCGGGTAATTATTCCTGCTTTTGTTACTAGCGAATTAAAAGAAGCTTTCCAAATAGGTTTTTTAATTTTTATCCCATTTCTAATTATTGACATGATTGTTGCCAATATTCTTACCTCTATGGGTATGACAATGCTTTCACCTGTAACTATCTCTTTACCATTTAAGATACTAATTTTTGTTTTAGTTGATGGTTGGTATCTACTAGTTAAAGGGTTAGTTTTAAGTTATCTCTGATATAACAGTATAACTAATAGATTTTGGAGTAAGTTATGGAACAACTAGTAATTGGACTTACTAAGCAAGCTTTATTATTAATTTTAGTTCTTTCTGCACCTGCAATGATTACAGCTATGACAATAGGCTTTATTATTAGCTTATTTCAAGCTGTCACTCAAGTACAAGAGCAAACTTTAACATTTGTGCCTAAAATTATTGCTACATTTGTAGTATTAGCCGTAACAGGTGCTTGGATGTTAGCAACCTTAATTCGCTTTACCCAAGCTGTTTTTAGCGAAATACCTGGAATTCGCTAAGTAAAAATTAAGTAAAATAAGTTCACTAAAGTTAATTTATGGACAACACCATTTATAACATTATAGAGCTAGTTTTAAGTGCATTGGGGATTACTCAATCCCCTATTGTATTTCTTTCACTTTATGGGTTAATAATGGCACGTCTAGTCCCTGCAATAAATTACACTCCATTTTTAGGCGGTGGTGCAATTAGCGCACCTGTTAAAATCGCCTTAGCTTTTACTCTTACTTTTTTAATTTACCCAGCAATGGCCGCCGCTATTCCTTTAGAAGCAATTCCTACAGCTTTTATTCCTTTTGTTTTAATGATGATTAAAGAAGCTCTTATTGGCGTAACCCTTGGCTATATAACATCATTAATTTTCTATGGTATACAATCAGCAGGACAAATGGTTGATAATGCTCGTGGTGCTACTATTGCTCAATTACTTAATTTACAACTTAATACTCAAGCTTCTTTGTTGGGTCAAATGAAATTACAAGTAGCAATAGTGCTTTTTTTCTGCTTAGATGGACACTTGCTTTATATTCGCGCACTTTTTTATAGTTTTGAACGCTTGCCTGTTAATGCTTTTCCTAAAATAGCTACTGGTTTAGTAGTAGGCACAGAACTTAGCCCAATTCTTAGTGACATAATTCATATGTCAGCTGATGTTTTAGTAGTTAGTATGCAATTAGCTGCACCTGTCCTAGTTTGTTTATTTTTAACAGATGTTGTTTTTGGTATTTTTAACCGTGTCGCCCCACAAATGAATGTGTTTTTCCTTTCCCTACCAATCAAAATGATAGTAGGTTGTGGAATGCTCTTTATAATTTGGACATCAATTATTGCTCAAATGGAAGAAAGATTTATTGCTTATCTAAAAGTGCTTTATACAATTATTGCTAAGGCTACTTTTGGGAACTAATTATTTTATTTTGCCGATAACTTTTTGAGGTAATAGTCTAATGGCAGAAGGACAAGGCGGAGAAAAGACAGAGAAACCCACGCCTAAGCGTATAAAAGATGCTCGCAGAAAAGGCAATGTATCTAAAAGTAAAGACTTATCTAGCGCGATTCTCTTTCTTATTACAGTAATGTTACTAGCAGCACTTAATAGTTTTAATGCTGATGTGCTTGTACATTATATGCAAGATTCTCTTAAACTAGCCTTTTCCATAAAACAAATAGATTTATCTCAAGCTACTGATGCTTTAGCAGCCGGTGGTATAGCAATGTTTAAGGTACTTGCACCTATATTAGCCGTCAATTTTGTTATGGCTATGTCAGTAGAATTTATGCAAGTAGGCGCACTGTTTACTACTGAAACCTTAAAACCTAAATTTGATAAATTAAACCCTGTCAATGGTTTTAAGGGAATGTTTTTTCAGAAAAAAACTTATATTGAGTTACTAAAAACCATCTTTAAGCTTGTGATTTTAACCGCGATGTTCTATGTTATTTTCAAAAATAACTTACCAGAATTAATTGTTTCTGGTCGTCGCTCACTTTGGTATTCTGCTAGCCTAACAGGTAGCATTCTTTTTGATATTGCAGTAAAAATTGGTGGCCTCTTTTTAGTCATTGGTGTTGTAGATTTTGGTCTGCAAAAACATTTGTGGATGAAAGATCTAATGATGTCTAAATATGAGGTAAAACAAGAATATAAGCAGGATGAAGGCGACCCGCATAATAAAGCGGCTCGTAAACGCCTGCACCGCGAATTGTTACAACACAACGCGGTTCAAGATGTAAAAAAGGCGGACGTAGTCATCGTGAATCCAACACACATTGCCGTTGCAGTCAGATACAATAAAGAAGAAAGCCCTGCCCCGCAAATTATTGCTAAGGGCGAAATGTTGATGGCAGAAAAAATCTTAGAAATTGCTCGTGAAAATAATATTCCTATAATGCGTAATATACCTTTAGCCCATGCACTTAATAAATTAGAAGAAGGTGAAGAAATACCTGAAGAACTATATGAAGCTGTTGCAGAAGTGCTAAATTGGGTCTATCGCATGTCAAAACAAAATAATTCTAATAATAATCGATAATTTTATAACTGTTTAAGAAAGGTGCTAGTTATGGCTAATGATATTAAAAGTAGATTAAATAATACTGGTTTAGGTGGAAATTTAGACCGAGTACTCGATCAACGTATAGAAAAAGACCTTGATACTCAAGTAGTCCTCTATAATGATGTCCAACAAGCAGAACTGCGCGGACGTACTACGGTTGAAGGTATATCTGTAGATTATAGTCCTGAAGCTTTAAGCTTTAAGGAGGCTATGAGGCTAGATCAAGCACCTCCAACACATGCTGAGCTTGAACCTCCTTCTATTCAATTTGTCCTTTATGCTTTTGGCGACCCAACTCAACGCAAAATGTCCTTTGAAAAAATTGCTAAAGGCCAAAAAGGAAAAACCAACCAGCTTATACAAAAAATTAATCAAAAAGCTCCTGGCACAGGCACACTACAACAAAAATTAATTAGCCAGCTTGAAAAAGAAGCTAGAATGCTTAATTTAGTTGAACACTTGCTACAAATTCAAGATAGAATCCTAGCTCGTATGGGTTCACAAACCAAAGGATAAGGGACTATTCACTCCAATGAATGATGTTATCCTACAAGCCTGGATGGATGGCCGTTTAACACTAGCACGTGTTAAAGAATGGCAGCCTGATGAATATCAACTCTTGCTTATGCTAGGGTTTACTTTGCATGAGCAAGGCCGTTCAGAAGAAGCAGCTATCATTTTTGAGGGTCTTGTCACTATTGACCCACGCAATGCTTATTGTCATAGTGCATTGGGTGCGGCCTATATGCGCCTAGAGCAGGACGAAAAGGCCCTAACTCACTTAAATATGGCCCTACAATTAGATGCTAAGGACATTTCGGCCTATATTAACCGAGCAGAACTTTTTATGAAACAAAAAGGCTTTCAACAGGCCCAAGCTGACCTAGAAATGGCTATAAAAATTGGTACGACCCTAGGCATGAGAAACCAGGCCATTAGACGCGCACAAGGGCTATTAAATACCGCTAAAAGGTTGCAGGGCTTTTAGTTAGCCCAGGAAAAAAGGTAAAAATTTTCTCCAAAAACTTAAAATTTCTAAGCAACTTTTTTAAGCTCATCTCGATAATTAAGGTGTAAGTCAAATGTAATATCCTTACAAATCACGCAATTATTAAATCATTAAATTTTATAAAATCTAAAATTCTAAGGGAGATTAAAAAAATGGCAATCAGTGGAATTAACAATAATTTTGCTTCAACTCTAAATTCAGCTTCATCATTAGTAAACAATGCAGTTAAATTAGCTGCTGACTTAAAAGGCGGCAATGTCGCTGGTGCGATTAAAGATATCGGCACTATGTTCAAAGAAGTAGGCAACCTAGTTGGTAGCCAACCTGGTAATGTCTCCAAATCCAACCCAATGCCTGATATGTCCAAATTATTTGGTACAGATTTCAATTCCCAACAAGAAAATGAAAAGAAAGCTGCTGCTAAAGCTGCTGGTGGTGCTAGTGGCGGCCCAATGTTTTTGGGTGCTTTATTAGCAATGGTTGGCGGTATCTTAGTAAAATCTATCGAATCCACAATGAAGCAATTACAAGATGCAGCAAAGCAACTTGATGGTGCTAGCCAAAGTGGTGGCCCAACCGCAGCATTAAACCAAAAGATTCAAGAATTAACTTTCAATTTACAACAAATTCAACAAACCTTAAACCGCGTGAACGAAACAGTGACCAACCTTTCCCGTTCACAATCAGACGCTCAAAAGACCACTGCTCAAAACTTATCAGTATAGTCTTAAGCATCTACAAAAGGTTTTCAAAAAGCCCAAACCAATTGGTTGGGCTTTTTCCTTTTTATAAACAACAATTTAGCAAAAAATACTATTTATAAACTTAATAACCTTATATTGATTTGGCACCTAAAACTAGTTCTAACCTATTAGCCAATGAATTAGTAGTCTTTTCTTTTAAGGAAATCTCATTATTTTTCATTGCTAAAAATATTTCTTTTTCTTGATCATTTATTGGCAAAGAACTACTACTACGTTTTAATAAGACCTGTTTTGCTAGATCAATACTAATTTTTTGTCGCAAAGAAGGCGACATATTTAAGTTATATTTATTTGAAATATCTATGGTTTCTATCTCTGCACCATTAGTTTTGTTTTCGATCTCTAAAATAATTCCATAGTAATGATCTACTTTAAATTTTTGGTAATTTTCCTTTAGTTCCTTGATAACTTCTTCATTAGAAATATTTTCACCTCGATCACGCCAAGCACTTACTACCATTTTTACACCACTATTAATAAAAGCATCATCAATTAGACCTTTAGAATAAACAAACAATTTTGCTTGGTAGCCTCGTTTATTTAGTAGCTTATTTTTTAGCAAATTAACTAGTAAGGGCTGTTGCTCATTACCAAGTCCATTAGCAATAATAGTAGCAATTTTAGGTTGATATCTAAATAACCCATCAATTAATGGTTGGAGAAATCTAAGTCCATCTTCACCAGAAGAAATAGAAACCAGATCGTATTTTTCTGGTAGAGCAAGAAAAGGAACATTAGAAAAGATCGCATCAAAATTGCGTCCTTTTACAGGCTGATACATATCACCACAAAAAAACTCTACCCGATCATCAACTTGGTTAAGAACAGCATTTGTTTTTGCTACTTCAACTGCTTCACTTAAAATATCAACTCCAACAACTTTTTTAGCACGACGAGCAGCCAAAATAGCCAACAGTCCACAACCTGATCCCATATCTAAAAAGCTATTAAAGTCTTGCTCAAAGAGCTTTGTTGCTAAAAAGTAAGATTGCCGCCCAATATAAGCACCAATAGATCTAGCAGTTCCACTAGTAGCAATTAAATAACTTCCTAAAAATGGTACTATTGCATAAGCGTCTGTGCGTAATTTATCGTCTTCTTCCAACAATAAGCCTAGATTCACTAAATCTTTTATTAGCTCTTTAGAAAACAAGTTATTAACAATTTCTTGATAACTAATAGTTTGATTTAATGAAAATAGTCGCAAAACCAGTTCATAAGGCTTTTTTAGTCGATTTAGCCGATTATCAATGCTATGTCCATAATGGATAAAACCAGGATCTCGAAAATACCAAAGTGGTAATTTCATTTCCTGAACTAAAAGATCATAATTACACTCCAATAATATGTTGCGTAAGGCTAAAATTATATTCTTAAATTTATCATCATAAATAATCATGGTTTTTCCTAACCGGCTTATAATAAAGATTTTAGTTAAATAAAGATTTGATGGAATGGTTTATTAAAATAAAAATTATTTATTCTTGCAACACAATTATTTGCTGTTGCAACCTAATAAATAAAGTAGTTTAATTTGTTAGCTAAAATTTAGATCTCCATCAAAAATCAAAGAGAGGAACATTTCTTTATGTTAATAGGACTAAAATTTATAGCAAAATATTCTTTGCTATTCTTACTTTGCTTAGTAGTTGCCCCATTAGTTAATGCAGATGAAACAGTCCAAAGAGTGAAATTTGAAAGGGGTCGCACAACTGCTGTTATTAAAAGTTCTGTTGTTCGCAGCAATGATATTAGGTATTTACTTGGTGCTAAAAGAGGTCAATATATGACTGTTCATATTAGTGGTAGTGATTCTGTAGCATTTCAAGTTTATTCTGCTAGCGGCGAAGATGTCACACACAACGATAGTGGTTTTACTAAAGATTGGGAAGGCCCTTTACCAGAAAGCGGAGATACTCAAATTTTAGTTTTTACCGACCAATATAAAGCACAAGGCTTTACTTTAGAAGTCGGTATTCGCTAATTCATTTAAGCTAATTTAATAGAGTATTTAATAAGGGTAAGAAAATAATTCTTACCCTTACGATTTTTAAATTTCTTTATTTATATAGCTGTCAACTTACTGATTATTCAATAAGTTATATAATAAGCTGGAAAAATGACTGACTGCTCAGTCAACTTATAACAACATTGGTCTAACCAATTCCGATAATTGATGCAACACATTTCTTTAATTTTTCTTTTAATTTTTCAATTTTAATTTCTACAGTGTAAGTTTCTAAGGAGCAAGCTTTTATGGCTATTCGCAATATTGACAATAATCTTAATACAAATCTTAATACCGAAGTTCAAAACCAAACTAAATTAACTGCTGATGTACCAAAAAGCACAGAAACCCCTGTTAGCAATTTAACTAATAATATTTCTTCTGAAGCACATAATGAACGCTTGCAAACACAATTTACCCAATCCCGAACTAGTTTTGATAGTGCAATGGTTCAAGACCAAATACAAGACAGTTTTTCACTCTTTCCATTGCCTCTTCCCCGTATTCCTAGCCCAGCAGGAATGATAGATTTCCCTAAAACTATTATGGTGCTTGGAAAAGCATTACTTGAAGGAGTAAAAAACTTTGGTCTTAGTGGTATTAAATTTAGTGTTTGTGTAGCTGAAGCTTTAGGAAATGGGGCAAAAGCCCTTTTTGATGCTAGCCAAGGAATGACTGATTTAGTCCAAGCTGGCTTAGGCAACTTAAAATCTGGTATTAATAATTTTTCCTATGATAATAGCCGCACCCTTACACAAATTAATGATAAAGCCTCTAGTCTAATGGCTTCTAGCAATCCAGCCGCCCGCCAAGTTGGAGAAGCGACTAAAACTTTTACTACTCAAACCAACCAAGCAATTAGTACTCTAAAAAATGTCTTAAATGAATATACAACTACAGCAGATTCAGCTAAAGGGCGTATTAGCAAAGGAATAGAAACCTTAACATCTGGCTTAATTGGTATGGTGACAAACTCAAGCGAAGGTTTAGCTAAATTACAAGGCGGACAACGCCAAATTATGCAAGCTTTAGCTGATATTGGCGGAGCTAATGAAAGTCTATCTAAACTAGTTGCCGAAAGTCTGCAAACAATTGAATCTGCAAGCAATAATTTTAATTCTGTCTTAGAAAATAACCATAATCAATTATCAGGCGCAGATTTACTAGCAGCTAATTCTATTTCACGTAGCATTAATAGTACAATTAATGGCCGTGTTAATCGTTTAGCAGACACAGCCGAATATTCAACTAGAAATATGGTATCAGGAACAAACGAGCTAAGTTCTGCTTTAACTGGTTATATTGATGGAACTTGGGGCAAAATTGCTGAAGCGGCACAATCACTTTCTAGTAGTATTACTGGAGTCAATGCAACTACTCAACAATTTACACGTGACACTAAAACTTTTCGTGATGTAGTTGCAGCAGCTAAATCAGGCGACAACCGAGCCATAACAATGCTACAAAATCGCTGGGGATATACCCTAGATACATTACCGAAAGCAGGAACACAATTTATTGATCCTAATTTCTTAAAAGGTGATTTGGTTAATGGACAGGTTACAGCAAGCAAATTCCCTACAGGTCAAGCTAGTAGCACTGCACCAAATCTTAATGAACAGCTTTTTGGGAATGGAAAAACCATTACATTAACTAAAGCTGATGGTAGCAGGGTTGAAGTTAGCAATATGGAAGACTATCAAAAAATTGTGGCAGAAAATCGCGCTACTAATTTAGGCCGTGTTGGTGATGATGGTAAACCGCAACAAGTACACGTCGCGCTTGAAGGTGGCGGTGGTCAAGGTAAACGTTTTATCCCAGCAATTGCAGAAATGTACAACAATGGTGTTATCCCTTCTAGCGTTAGTGGAACATCCGTTGGAGCAATTGCAGCAGGTGTTTTAGCCGCAGGTGCTGATCCTAAACAAGTAGAAGAAATTGTTAGAGATGAAAGAATTTCCCAATTTTTAGACCTTGGAATTGGTGGACGTGGTGGAATATTCAAAGGCGAAGAAGCTTATAAGTTTTTTGATGAAACCTTACGTAAGTTAACCGGTATAACAGATCGTCCAGTAACGTTTGCTGACTTAAAAATCCCTCTACATATTGTTGCAGCAAAATACTCTGATAGTAATCCTCCAGCAGGACAAGATATGTCTAAATGGGAAAATCGCACCTTTGTTTTTGGCCCAGAAACAACTCCAAACACTCCAGTTGCGCTAGCAATGCGGGCATCTATGGCAATTCCTGGAGTTTTTGACCCTGTAGAAATGGTTGACCCAACAACAGGCAGAACCATTCAATTAACCGATGGCGGAACATTAAATAACTTGCCTTTAGGCTATAACAAAGATGGACTTCCAACCGTAGCACTTAACTTGCAAGAGCCAAATGTTAACCATCCAAAATATATTGGAAATAATTTACCAACCATTCCAGCACCAAAAGGTAATTTATTTGCTTCCAATACTTTACTTAATACTCTTTATGGTGGTCTGTTTGTAGCTCAAAGCGGTGGTTTAGGTAAAGATTATCAAGAACGCACTAACCCACCTGCAAATAATTTTATTTTAAGTGTGCCTATTTGGGATTTACAAAATCCTAAATTTGCTGATGATGCTTTAGACTTTAAGTATGATCCAACCGTAGATGGACAAATAGACTTACAAACTCGTTCAGTTACTCAAAATTTCTTTAAGCAATTCTTAAGTGATCTGTCAACACCTGGCGCAAAAGGCACTAATATTAAGCCTTTACCAGAAAATACTAGTTTTTCTCGTCAAGTTGAGCTAAATGGTCAGACTTGGACAGCTAATTATGATGGTAAGAGCAGTAGCGTAAAATTCACTAATGAAGATGGACGTGAGCGTTCTGTTTTTGTAGGTAAACGTAAGTTAGAAAATTGGGTAATTGATGATGCTGCCTTTGGTGACTTAAGTGGTAGACTTAGATTAACCCTTCAAGGTAATTTAGCTTAGTAGGAAAAGCTTAGAGATTAAAAAATTTTAATCTCTAAGCCTTTATTTATTAATCAACTAAAGAAGTTAATGTAGACAGCCCACCCCCCCCACCACTAGAACCTCCAGGAGAGACAAATCCCCTGATCCAAGTACCAAAAGCTTGTGGGTTACGAGTTTGAATTAAAACCCTCCCGGGCCCTTGAAAACGACAGACCAACATTTCGCCAGACTTAAAGGAGGAAAACCAACCTGACGAGGCTTTTTCAATTCTATATTGAGTAGTCTCTGGCCAGGCGACAAGATGAGAGTTATCAATGATAAACTCCTGACCTGCTGGGATATCTATTGGGTGAATAGCACCAAAAGAACTAACAAAAAGTAGTCCTCTACCACTAGCTCTTACTACAAAAAACCCTTCTCCAGAAAATAGCCCTTTAGTTAAGTTTTGCATTTGAGTAGAAATTTCTATTCCACTTGTTCCAACAAAAAAGCCATCCTTTTGTAAAGTATAAGAATATGTGCCATTTAGCTCTATTGGACAAATTTCTCCAGGTGTTGCAGGAGCAAGTAAAACTTCCCCTGGCCCGCGATTAGCTGTTAAGGTTTGAAAGAAAAACTTTTCACCTGCAAGCATTCTCCCTAAACCTTTTAGTATTCCTCCTTCAGCTTGTCCACTAACATCTATTGTAGGACTCATTGCAACCATCGCGCCTGATTCAGCTTTTATAGATTCTCCATAATCTAAATAAACTTTTAGTAATGATGAAGAACCTGGATATAACATTTCATATCTCATAAGTTTACCTCCTTATTTTTTAACTACTTCTTTTTCTAACTTTTTAGCTTCTTGCCAAAACTCTTCCATTTCCTCTAAATTACTATCACTAGGTGTTTTACCTTTACTTTCTAGTGATTTCTCAATATATCCAAAACGGCGGCGAAACTTTCTATTAGCTCCTTTTAAGGCACTTTCCGGATCAACATTAAGTAAACGTGCTATATTGACCACCATAAAAAGCAAATCTCCTATTTCTTCAGCAATTGCTTTCTCATTATTTGCATTGCTATTTTGCTTATCTATTTCTACTTGTAGTTCCATAACTTCTTCAGAAAGCTTATCAAAACAACTCTTTACATTAGGCCAATCAAAGCGAACACGTGCAGCACGTGTTGTTAGCTGAAAAGCTTCTAGTAGCCCTGGCATAGCATTTGACACACTATCTAGCATAGAAGTTTTTTGTTCACCTGCGGCTTGTTTTTCTGCTGCTTTTATAGCTTCCCAATTACGTAAAACCTCTGCTGAATCGCTTGCCTTTTCATCTCCAAAAACATGAGGATGCCGACGAATCATTTTATTATGAACTTGTTCAATTATATCACTTAGGTTAAATCTATTAGTCTCATTAGCAATATCAGCATGAAATACTATTTGCAGCAGTAAATCGCCAAGTTCAGAGCTTAACTGCTGATCATTTTCTTCCTCAATAGCTTCAATTACTTCATAGGCTTCTTCTATTAACATTGGTTTTAAGCTGTTATGTGTTTGCTCACGATCCCAGGGACATCCGCCAGGACTGCGTAATTTATGAATTACTGCTACTAAATCTTCAAAAGTTGGACGGCTCAAATGTAAACTCCTTAAAATAAAATAACCTGCAAGTAAGAAAAAGATGTTTTCTTAGCAGGTTATTTTAAGATAAAACCAAGTTTTAACTAACCTTTTTGGCAAAACTGACGAGCATATTTGCCTACTATTGGCATTTCCCAAGTTTCATTATTGTAAGCTTTATACATTCCCATAATGTGCAAAATTAATACTGTTAAACTAAAAATACCAATAAACCCAAATATTAAGAAAAATCCAAGCCCTGCAATTGCTCCTCCTGCTCTACCCATCATTGCCATAATTGGTATAAGCAAAACTGACCCTATTCCTACTACAATGCCAAGTATTGTTCCTCCAACAGTAAGAAGTAAAGATTGTGTAGCATGGAAACGAACAAAATAATTAGATTTAGGTTCTGTCACAACAAAGGCAATAGAAGAAATTAGATTTATAGCCATAAAAGGTAGATAACATAAAAGGCCAGCAACATTGGCATCTAGCCCTAAAAGTTGTGTTTTATTGCTTAACTGTTGTTGAAAGGCATAACCTGGTTGATATTGTCCAGGTTGATAACCCCCTTGATATTGCTGTTGCTGTTGATAATCTTGTTGATAAGGAGATTGATATTGTCCAGGTTGGTAATTTCCTTGATAGGGTTGTTGTTGGTTTGGTTGTTGGTTTGGTTGTTGTGGTTGTTGATAGGGTTGGTATGGATTATCTGACATTTTTTTCTCCCTTAAGGATAGATTGCTCTTGCATTATAGCTTGAAAAAGATTTTTATGGGAATGTTTATCTGTAGTTGTTTTATCTTTATTTATGTGTCACACTTAGTGCAAAACCATTAGCCCCGATTTAGGAAAATCCATGTTACAACTTAGTGTTAATGTTTTACAGAAAAGTATTTCTGGAATAAATCTTTCTGGAAAAAACTTAAAGGAAGAGTTGCGTAGTAACGCAAATTTGTTAGTTTTTCTGAGGCACTTTGGTTGACCTTTTTGCCGAGAAACTGTTAAAGATCTACGTAAGCTTGTGGCAAATCAAGCTGATTATCCTGCTGTACTCTTTTTTTGTCAGGCAACTGAACTAGAAGCAAAAGAGTTCTTTAATAGTTTTTGGCCGGAGGCTAGGGTAGTCTCAGATAAAGAACATTTCTTTTATCAAGCTTTTGGCTTAAAACAAGCCTCATTAAATCAAATGATAAAACCTGCTGTGTGGTTACGTAATATACAAACCACACTAAAAGGAAATTTCGTTGGCAAGTTTGTAGGCGATGTTTGGATGATGCCAGGAATTTTTTTAGTAAAAATAAAAATGTTATTTGGCAACATGATTTCCAGCATGTTGGTGATCATCCAGATTTTGCTCTGATTCCACAGCAAGTTAAAAAGTCTAAGTAACAAAAAGGAAGTTAGCTATGAAAGCTTATTGGACTCTAGCCATTATTGTTGTTATTAGCCTTGCTGTTTGTTTGCCTATTCCTAAAACTAGTAAAATAACTAATATTTTTCTTACTGCTGCTAGCACCCCGCCGGGAGGTAGTTTAGAAACAAAAGCATTTGAATTTGAAACTGTTACACTTAATTCAGCAGCTAAAGAGGTACGCAGAGCTAAAAAACAAGCAATCTATTATGTAGAAGACCTAGGTGATGATATTAAGTTAGAAATGGTAGAAATTACAGGTGGAATGTTTTTAATGGGTTCTGATGGCAAGGAACATGGCAGAAACAAAAACGAAGGGCCACAACATAAAGTAAAAGTACCAGATTTTTATATTGGGAAATATGAAATAACTCAAGCTCAATGGAATACTTTAATGGCAGCAAATCCTTCTCGCTACAAAGGGGATGATTTGCCTGTAGATAGCGTCACATGGAATGATGCAGTAACTTTTTGCCGCCGTTTATCAAAAATTACTGGTAGAGAATACCGCTTACCAACAGAAGCCGAATGGGAATATTCCTGTCGTGCTGGAACAACTACACCATTTGCTTTTGGAGAAACTATTTTATCAAGTATTGTTAATTATGATGGTACTCCTTACCCTATAAAATTAAATATTTTAGGCCCTTATCGAGGAAAAACATTGCCTGTAGGCAATTTTGCAGTAGCTAACAGTTTTGGACTCTACGATATGCATGGAAATGTCTGGGAATGGTGTCAGGATGTTTATCATGATAATTATCATAATGCTCCTAATAATGGGTTAGCTTGGGAAAATGGTAGTGATACAGAACGCAAAGTTGTCAGAGGCGGAAACTTTTTCTTAAGTGCTTATAATAGTAGGTCAGCTTATCGTGTAGGTTATAAGGCTGATGAAAACTTAGATTGTTTTGGCTTTCGTGTCGTTTGTATCCCCAACAAAAACAATTAGCGGAATTTTTGCAAGTAAATAAGGCTAGATAATCTAACCTTATTTACTTAAGTTTACACTTTTATTTATGCTCTTTCTGGAGCAAGTTCCCAAACTTCTGGAGAACGCCAAAGAGAAGAAAGCAGCATTTCTCTCATAAGCAGAAATTCTTTAGGTAGCCTATCATAAAGCTTTTCAAACAATTCTTCATGCGATAAGACTTCTTTTTTCCAAGCTTCACGTTCAACAGACATTAACTCATGATTAAAATCATCAGTTGTAAAGTTTAACCCATTCCAATCTAAATCTTCATAGCGAGGCATCCATCCCAATGGGCTTTCAGTTGCATAGGCTCTACCATGTACACGGTCAACAATCCATTTTAGTACACGCATATTGTCACCAAAACCTGGCCAAATAAATTTTCCATTTTTATCTTTTCTAAACCAGTTAACACAGAAAATGCGAGGCGGGTTAACAATTTCACGGCCCATCTTTAGCCAATGGTTAAAATAATCGCCCATATGATAGCCGCAGAAAGGCAACATTGCCATAGGGTCACGTCTTACTTGACCAATTTCACCAGCAGCAGCAGCAGTTGTTTCAGAACCAATTGTTGCAGCTAAATAAACTCCAAAATTCCAATTTACTGCTTGATAAACTAAAGGAACAACACTAGCGCGACGACCTCCAAATATAAAAGCACTGATTGGAACACCTTTGGGGTTTTCCCAATTTGGATCAATAGAAGGACATTGATAAGCAGGTGCAGTAAACCGGGCATTTGGATGGGCAGCCTTACGACCACAATCAGGAGTCCATGCCTTACCTTGCCAATCAGTTAATTGTGCTGGTGCAGTGTCGGTCATTCCTTCCCACCAAACATCCCCATCTGGAGTTAAAGCAACGTTGGTAAAAATTGTATTTTCTTTAATTGAATCCATTGCATTAGGATTTGAACTATAAGAAGTTCCTGGAGCAACTCCAAAGTAACCTGCTTCTGGATTAATTGCGTATAATTTGCCATCTGCACCAGGTTTAATCCAAGCAATATCATCTCCAATTGTAGTAACTTTCCACCCGTCAAATGCTTTAGGTGGGATTAACATAGCAAAGTTTGTTTTACCACAAGCACTAGGGAAAGCTGCTCCTACATAGGTTTTTTCACCTTTAGGTGATTCAACACCTAAAATCAGCATATGTTCAGCTAACCATCCTTGATCACGTCCCATTGCTGAAGCAATTCGTAGAGCAAAACACTTTTTACCAAGTAGCGCGTTACCACCATACCCACTACCATAAGACCAAATAGAGCGTTCCTCTGGAAAATGAACGATATATTTTTGGTCTTTATTGCAGGGCCAAGCTACATCTTTTTGACCATTAATTAACGGCATACCCACAGAATGTAGACATGGAACAAATTCCCCATCCCCTAAAATTTCTAAAGCTTTTCGTCCCATACGGGTCATTATTCGCATATTGACAGCAACATAGGGTGAATCTGTAATTTCTACACCAATATGTGAAATTGGCGATCCTAGCGGCCCCATGCTAAATGGGACAATATACATTGTACGGCCTCTCATAGAACCATCAAATAAACCTACTAAAGTAGCTTTCATTTCTTTAGGATCTATCCAATTATTTGTTGGCCCTGCATCTTGTCTACGAATGCTACAAATAAATGTCCTATCCTCTACACGGGCAACATCGCTTGGATCTGAAAGAGCTAAAAAGCTGTTGGGACGTTTTTCAGGATTGAGCCGCTGCAAAGTTCCGTTTTGCACCATCAGTTCACAAAGCTTGTTATATTCTTCTTCTGATCCATCACACCAATAAATGTCATCTGGCTTGCATAAATCAACTGTTTCACGTACCCAAGAAAGTAGCTTGGGATTTTTAACGTAATCTGGAACTTTAAGCGAAACGGAATGGGCGGTACTCATAGTAAAATTATCTCCTTTCACTGCAAAAACAAACAAAATTAAGATATTTAATAACTTATAACATTAATAATATGTTGTTATTTTATGGTCTGCATTCTTAATAGGTCAATCTGAATGAGTAGCCGAAGACTTTTGATAAGTGGCTAGCAAATTGCTTAGAAAATAAACTTTTGCTAATATCAATCAGCTTATGTCTAAACAAAAACACTTACTTAAAAAATTACTTAAAGAAAATGTCTTGTATAAGGCACTAGCTCTTTTTTTTGTAATATTTACTTTTTTAGATATTGTTTTATTTGGATATTGTTGTGAAGAACTTCCATTTGCAGATAATTGTATATCAGAAGTAAATGAAAATTCTTCTATAGAAATCTCACAAATTGTAAAAAATCAACTATTTATATCAACTGCTCTTGAACAAAAACACACAGAAGATAAACAAACGCCTTGTAACACTGATAAAGATTGTTGTTTTTGCTGCTGTGCGCATTGGGTTTTAACAAACAGACTTTATTTGGGTAAAACCGAAACTGTTTTACCCTTGCAAGCACCAAATAAAATTTATTTACCTGAGTCACCTCCACGCAAAACTTACCGTCCCCCACGAGCTATTTAACCTCTATTAATAATACTTAATCAACATTAACTTTAATTATTGTTTTATAACTTAAGGAGAATTATGGTAGCTCGTATTGTCCGCTTTTTGAGCTACTTTGCTGCCTGTTGGCTAGTAGTGCTAGCCTTTAGTGGAGCAAGTAGTTTTGCGCAATCTAAAGATAATCTAATTACCGCTAATGAGTTGATAGAAAAAGCGTTAGAAAGCAATTTAGAGCTTGTTGCTTTTAGGCTGGAAATAGAAAAAGCTCGTGCTAGGTTAAAACAAGCAGGTCTTAGACCTAATCCATCACTTGATTTTGAATATACAACTGGAAAACTTACTAACTCAATCAATGAGGAAAAAGCTTTTGTAGGCTTTTCACTTCCCTTAGAACTTGGTGCTAAACGTCAGAAAAGAATAGATTTAGCACAAATAGAAATTGCTATTGCTGAAAACACTGTTGTTGATAGAGAAAGACGGCTAGCTAATGAAATTTATGTTGTTTATAGCGAAGCACTTGCAGCAAAACGTGAACTTGAAATCATAGATAAACTTAATAACTTAGACTCTCAAACTGTAAAGGTTGTTGAAGTCAGGATAAAGGAAGGCGATTCTGCACCACTTGAGCTTAATTTATTAAAAGTTGAGCTAGAAAGGCTAAAGTCGCGCCGTCATTTGGCGGAAGGTAGGCTTCAAGCAGCAATGCTACGTCTTAAAAGTGTTGTAGGCATTGCTTTTGACCAACCCTTAGAGTTAAAAGAAAATTTTTTTAGTTCTCAAAATATTCAACCTAAATATTCCTTAAATGAGGCTCTAGCCTTAGCTTTACAAACCCGACCAGACTTAAAAACGGCTCAACTGCTTGAACAAGCAGCACAAACAGGGCTTCAATTAGCAAAATCCCAAGTTGTGCCAGATTTAGTTCTTTCTACAAGATACTCAAGGGAAAATTCTGGATTTGATGAAACTCCTGTTGGAATACTTAAAGATAAAGATGATTTATTAACTTTTGGTGTATCAATAACCCTACCAATATTTAACCGTAACCAAGGCAATCAAGTAGACGCTAAAATTTCCATTACCCAAGCCAAACAGCGAAGAGAATTTTTAGAACATCTTATTAAAGCAGAAGTTACTGCTGCTTATGCTCGTTACCAATCTTCACAACTTGCTGTTAACAGTTTTGAACAAGGTGTTATTGCCCAGTCAGCTAATAACTTACGTATCTTTAAGGAAGTTTATAATTTAGGTGAGCTAAAAGTTACAGATTTAATTTCAGAACAACGCCGCCTAGTTGATTCAGAGCGTGAATATACAGAACTACTTACAGAACGTTACAAGGCATTAGCTGAGTTAAATACTGCAATAGGAGGTAGATCTAAATGAGCCAAAAACAAGAAACAACACCAAATAAATTAACTATTCGTGGACTAATTACATTAATAGTAATTGTAGTAGTTACATTAGGTATTGTGCTAGCAATTTGGACATATAAAAAGCCTTCTATTTCAGCTAGCAACTCATCAGAAAACCATACTGAAGGCCATGCAGATGAACATGGAGATCATCATGATGAGCATGAAGAAAAGCTAACAGAATTAGAGCTAAATGCAGAAACTTTGACGGCTGCAAATATTGAAATAACAGAAGTTACTGAACAAGAAATGACTACATCTCTAAAAGTAACAGCAACTGTTGAAGCCAATGAAATGCAATTACAACAAGCTAGTGCTTTAGTTTCAGGACGTATTGAAAAGGTAAATGTAGTGTTAGGCGATTATGTAAAAGCTGGCTCAGTATTAGCTGTAATAGCTAGCCCACAAATTGCCCAAATACACGGCAAAATGCACGAAGCAGAAACTAAACTTGCTTTAGCACAACGAAATTTGCAAAGAATTGAAAAAGCTGAAAACCGTGTAGCCGTTTTAACAGCAAAAGCTAAATTAAATGAAGCTGAAAAATCATTAAAACGAGTTCAAAGATTAGTAGAACTACAAGCAAGCTCAGAAAAAGACTTAATTGCTGCTGAAACTACCCATCAAACAGCCAAGGCTGAGTATGAGTTCCAAAGCAATATAGCTCTTAATCGTGAAATAGCTGAAGCAAAAGCTGATATAGAAACGGCTGAAGTAGAACTATCACATATTCGTGATGAAATGAGGGCTTATGGCGTTCCAATATCAGACGAAGAGCATGTAGATCATAAAACTGACACATCTTTAATACCTTTACGCGCACCCATTTCAGGCACAATTGTTGAGCGAATAATCAACGCTGGTGCAGGAATAGAAACGGGCAAGCCGCTTTTTACTATTGCTGATTTAAGTAATGTTTGGGTAATTGCAAATGTTCCAGAATCACAACTTAGCCAAATAGAAATAGGTTCAAAGGCTGAAATTAAAGCTGCAATTTTGGGTGAAGAAAAACTTACTGGCAAAGTTACTTATATTGACCCAAGGTTAAATGAAGAAACTCGGACTGCAAAAGTTAGAATTGAACTTTCCAACCCTAAAAATAAGCTTAATCCTGGTATGTTTGTTGAAGCTAATTTCTTAATAGCAACTGCAAATGCCAGTAAAACTATTGCTATTTCATCAGAAGCTATTCAGCAAATAGAGCAACGAACAATAGTTTTTATCCCTAAAAATGATAATCCAGGACATTTTGAGATAAGAGAAATTGAATTAGGTAGCGAACTTAGCAATGGCTATCGACAAGTAACAAGCGGTTTAGAAAAAGGGGAAAAACTTGTTAGCCAAGGAAGTTTTGCTCTTAAAACTCAACTCTTAAAAAGCAAACTTGGGGAGGATCATCATCACTAATGATAGACAAAATAATTCAATTCTCTGTTTCTCAAAGATTACTGGTCTTTCTACTAGTTTTGCTGCTAATAGGAATGGGTGTTTATAGCCTTCAAAAACTACCTATAGATGCAGTTCCAGATGTGACTAATGTTCAAGTGCAAATTCTTACTTCTGCGCCGTCTTTAGCACCACTTGAAGTAGAGAGACAAATAACTTTTCCAATAGAAATAGCTGTTTCAGGTCTTCCAAATGTTGAAGAAGTTCGCTCAGTTTCAAAATTTGGTTTGTCGGCAATAACCGTTGTTTTTAAGGACTCTGTAGACATTTATTTTGCTCGTCAATTAATTCTTGAACGGCTAGCAGAGGCTAAAGAGCAAATCCCACAGTCAATTGGGCTGCCTGAACTAGGGCCAATTTCTACAGGTTTAGGAGAAATTTATCAATATGAGCTAAAAGGCGAAGGCTATGACCCTATTGCACTACGTACTATTCAGGATTGGATTGTCCGTAGACAATTAATTAGCGTTCCTGGGGTGGCTGAAGTTAATAGTTTTGGAGGGTTAGAAAAACAATATGAAGTTAGGCTAAACCCTGTAAAACTGCAAGCTTACAACTTAACTTTAAGGGATGTTTTAGAAGCTTTAACTAAAAATAATGAAAATGTTGGAGGTGCCTATATTGAACATGCTGCTGAACAATATTTACTTAGGGGAATAGGATTAATTGAGTCAATAGAAGATATTGAAAATATTGTAATTAAAACTGCCTCAGAAGGTGTTCCGGTTTATGTTCGTGATTTAGCAGATGTGTCCATTGGGTCAAATGTGCGTCAAGGTGCAGTTACAGCAGATGGAAAAGGTGAAATTGTTGCTGGAATTGTGATGATGCTTCAAGGTGAAAATTCTCGTTCGGTAGTTGACCGAGTAAAAGAACGTGTTGAACAGGTCAAAAAGTCGCTTCCAAAAGGTGTAGAGCTTGTGCCTTTTTATGACCGCACAGAACTTGTAAACCGAACTATTTCAACAATAACCATAAATTTAGTAGAAGGTGCAGCAATTGTAATAATAATTTTAATTTTGCTGCTAGGAAATTGGCGAGGTGCATTGCTTGTCGCAACCGTAATTCCACTGTCAATGCTAATAGCAGCAATTTTTATGGAAAGATTTAAGGTTTCTGGTAACTTAATGAGTTTAGGAGCTTTAGACTTTGGTTTAATAGTAGATGGTGCAGTAATTATGGTAGAAAATACCATTCGTCGAACGGCTGAACGTCAACATTTACTTGGTCGAAGTCTTACTAAAGAAGAGTTACAAGCTACAATTTGCAGTTCAGCTTCAGAAGTTCGTAAAGCAACGCTTTTTGGCGAATTAATCATAGCCATAGTTTACCTACCAATACTTAGTTTAGCTGGGATAGAAGGAAAAATGTTTAAGCCAATGGCAATGACAGTAATATTTGCTTTAGCTGGAGCAATGTTGCTTTCATTTACATTTATTCCTGCTGCATTGACAATTGTGCTACGTGGCAAAGTGTCTGAAAAAGAAAGCTTTATAATTCATTATGGTAAAAAGTTTTATAAAACTAGCTTAGAATTTGTAATGAATGCCCAACATCAAGCTTTAGCTATTTCTATATCTTTAATAGTAATTAGTTTAAGTATATTTCCGCTACTTGGCTCAGAATTTATTCCAAGACTTGATGAAGGAGCTTTGGCCGTCCAAGCACAAAAGCTTCCAAGTGTTTCAATAAGCCAAGCTGTTAGCACAACAACAGATATTGAAAAAGCTTTACAGCAGTTTCCAGAAGTTACCGCAGTAGTTTCTAAAACAGGTCGGCCAGAAATCGCCAACGATCCAATGGGAATTGAAACAAGTGATATTTATGTTGGGCTAAAACCTGCTAGTCAATGGACGACTACCAAAAACCGAGAAGAATTAATTGCAAAAATGTCTGAAGTTTTAGAAACAAAAGTTCCTACAGCAGCAATTAGCTTTTCTCAGCCCATAGAATTAAGAGTTTCTGAGCTTATTTCAGGTGTAAAGTCTGATGTTGCAATTAAGCTTTTTGGAGAAGATTTAGAAATACTTAATAAAAAAGGAGCAGAAATTGCTCAAATAATAAGTAAAGTTGCTGGTGCTACTGATGTAAAAGTAGAGCAAGTTACAGGACTTCCACAACTGCAAATAAAAGCAAATAGGGAAATTATTGCCCGTTATGGAATTAATGTTTCTGATATAAACATATTAGTAGAATCTCTAGTAGCTGGTAAACTTGCAGGTCAAGTTTTTGAAGGTGAACAAAAGTTTGACTTGGTTGTAAAAATGTCTCAAGAAAGTAGCAAGAGCTTAGAAACAATTAAAACTTTGCTTGTGCCTATGCCCAACGGGGCAAAAATCCCTTTATCACAATTAGCAAGTGTTGTTTTAGTAGAAAGCCCGCTACAAATATCCAGAGAAGATGCACACCGTAGAATTGTAGTTGAATTAAATGTTCGAGGCCGGGATATTGGAAGTTTTGTAAAAGAGGCTCAAACTTTGATGGATAAAGAACTTCAACTACCAGCAGGTTATTATTTAACTTGGGGAGGTCAGTTTGAAAATTTAGAACGGGCTACACAAAAATTACTTTTAGTTGTGCCTATAGCAATGTTACTAATTTTTGTAATGCTTTTTACAACATTTGGTTCAACTAGACAAGCATTACTGATTTATACAGGTATTCCATTTGCTGCTGTAGGTGGCATATTAGCCTTAGCCCTTAGAGATATGCCTTTTTCTATTTCGGCTGGGGTTGGATTTATTGCTCTTTTTGGGGTTGCTGTACTAAATGGGCTAGTGATGATGAGCGCAATAAATGCTCTAAAAAAAGAAGGTATACCTATAGAGCAAGCTATAAAACAAGGTGCTGAAAGTCGGTTTCGACCTGTTTTAATGACAGCTTTAGTTGCTAGCCTAGGTTTTATTCCTATGGCATTAGCTACATCTGCTGGTGCAGAAGTTCAACGTCCACTTGCAACTGTTGTAATTGGTGGACTTACCACATCAACTTTACTTACTCTATTTATTTTACCAACACTATGTAGTTGGTTTGGTTATGAAAAATAAATTTAGTATGGGTTAAAAGGATATGGATTAATCCAATTAAAACCGCGACTTTTAACTGTAAATTTATTCTCATCAATTCTAGTTAAAGTTACTTTAATTTGTTTACCCCTAAACGGGCCTTCTAATACTAGTTGGCCTGTTTCTAATTGTTGAAAAGAAAGTGTGATAATTTCTTTTGGAGTGTAGCTGTCTCCTAAAATAACTGTACTATTATCTGTGTTAGCAATATGAAGCAAAGGTAATTTTGTATCATCCATTAAGAAAATTGTACACTTATTAAATTTATCAAATATAATCCGCCTCCATCTAACATTATCTGTTGTTAATGGGGGCAAAATTTCTTTATTAGCAATAAATTCGTTTGTTTCCCAAATTCCATACAATGGAGGAGGAAGAGAAAGCTCTTCGGTTAGCCGTCTTTGATAAGCATAAAGTAAATTTTGGCTAAGTAGAAAAATCATAAAAACTGCTCGTGATATTCTTGCAACACTGTTAAACAATTCTTTGGTAAAAAGTGGCTTAAACTCAATGGCTTGAACACTGCGATTTAGGATAAATATATTTGCTAGGCGTTTTAAGTCTGGAAAAAGTAAGAAAATTGCCATCATCATAAAGTGGGAAGAAGAAATTTTTACAGGCACATCATAGCCAAAATTAAGCATAACAATATTGCTTAATACACCTATACAAACTAATGATCCTAATGTTGTTAGTGCAGGTGTAACTAGGAGTATTCCTCCAAGCATTTCAGCGGCACCAGTAAAAATATTGTAGGGTTCGGAATAACCCATAAATGCCCAAACTAGCCCCATAGGAGAGGCTTCTCCAAAAGGCTGTACAAGTCTATGAAGAGAAAGATCAGGAAATTGGCACTTAATAACCTTTATTGCACCATAAGCTATCATTCTTTCTGCTAGAAAAAAGCGGACATAAACCCTTAACCATTGGTCTAATCTTTCGTAATTACTGCGTTTGTAATCAATAACAGACCATATTAATGTAAGAAAGATGCTTAATACCAACATACAACCTAAGCGGATATAATCATGAATAGTATCTCCACTATAAGTAAAAATGGTATTAACATTTTCATATCCTAAAAAATTGCGTCCTACCCAAGGAGTTATCAGACTCCAAAAATAAATATATTGACCTGCAATTTGTCCAGTAAAAGGAATTGGGCCAAAAGGAAAAGGCAGACAATTGAAAACCAGGTACAAAAATATAAAGCGAAAACTTAGGCGTTTAATAAACGACCATTGAGCAGTATTTTCCATAAATTTTTATAGTAGATTTAGAAAAAGATTATAGATTATTTTAATTCTCTAAAGCTTTTATTGTTTGGCGTTTAGGTTTACCCCAGCCTTTTTTCCAAAATTGAAAAGTGCCTATAAGTCTTTCAAAAGTAATGATTTGTCTATAGCCAAACATTTCTACTAAAGAGTAAAAACATAATAACAAAATATCTTTTAATGAGTGATAACGTCTAAACAAAATATTATCTAAGATAATAGAACTAATATTTATCCACATTCCCCATAAAATAGATATTGTTAAAAAAAGGATAGCTATTTCTTTATCTAGATAACCTAGTATATAAAATATTGCAAAACCAACATAGCCAAGAATTTCAATAATTGGACCCAGGGCTTCAACAAATGTAAAGTAGGTAAATCCTAATAATCCAACTGCTCCATATTTGGGGTTAGCAATCATTTTTTTATTAAATAAAAGTGTATCTATAAGACCACGTTGCCAACGGTTACGTTGCAAGAGTAAGGATTTAAGATCTGAAGGAGCTTGAGTAAAACATATTGGATCGGGAACAAAAACAACTTTGTACTTAATATCATTATCTATGCAATATTTGTGCATTCTTACTACTAAATCCATATCTTCGCCAACTGTATGACGGTAGCCTTTGACAGCTTGCACAATATCTTTTCTAAACAGTCCAAAAGCTCCAGAAATTATCAATAAACTGCCAAAAGCATTCCAACCAGTTCGGCCAGAAAGAAACCCTCTAGTGTATTCTACGGCTTGAAGAGCTTCAATCAAACCTTTAGGGGTTTTTAGTTCTGTTACAACGCCATTTTCAATTTTACAGCCGTTCATTACTCTAATTATTCCACCTGTAGCAATTACCTCTCGTTGCTCTACAAAAAGTCGTGCGGCTCTAAGAAGTGCTTCATTTTCCAGCAATGAATCTGCATCAATACAACAAAAAATAGGATAATTAGAAACATTTATTCCCGCATTAAGAGCATCAGCTTTACCACCATTTTCTTTATCAACCACAATTAAATTAGGGTAATCATAGGAAAGATAAATATTTTTTATTGGTTTATGCTCATTTATTAAGTCAACAGGTTTATTTGCAACAATCAGCTTAAACTCTGAAATTAATTTTTCCAGGGTTTTATCCTTTGAACCATCATTAACTACAATTACTTCATATTCTGGATAATATAAAGATAATAAAGATTTTAGGCTTGCCACAATGGTTTCTTCCTCATTGTAGGCTGGAGCAATAATTGAAAGCGGTTTATAAAAATTATTGGAAAGAATATTAGTAAGACCTTGACTACTAACCACATAAGATTGTCGAAATAGTGCAACTAAAGAAATAAAATTAAAAAGCGTATAAATGCTATTTACTAGAATAAAATATAGAAAAACTATAACTTGAAAAACTAGTAACGCTAATCCTAAATATTCCAACATAATGATTTATTGATTTAATGCAAAACGTGCCATATCGCGCACAAGTTTATTTTCTGAGTTAAGTTCTTGGCTAAGTATTTCTTTAGCTTCTGAGCCTAATTTACTTAGAGTCCTGCAAGCATTAAGTCTGACGTAATATTCTTTGTCTGCAAGTAATTTTTGTAAATCAGGGATAATTGCTGTGGAACAAAATTGGGCTGATTGTGCTGCAACAGCACGTACTCGCCAATCAATATCAGACAACGCTACTTTTATTAATTTTTCTCCCTGAGTATTTGCAAGTTTACCTAATGCTCTAATACAGGAAATTTTTATATTTGGATTTTGCTGATAAATAAAACAATACTCTATTATTTGTTTTGCACTTTTATAAAGGGTAGTTGAGCCACAAGCCTCAATAATATCTCGTTTTAATATTTGTGGAATATTTTCATCTGTTTTAATTTTATTTAGAAACGAAACAAATCTATCTTCAATTTCTTTAGAACAAAACTCTTGAATTATATTTGAGTATAGATACTCGTTAAATTTTGCTGAAGATGTTTCTAATGTGCTTAAAACTTTTGTTATAGCAAATAAAATTTCTTCGTCTGCAATTAAGCTCAAAGCCCATAAAAGTTTTTGTTTAACAGCTAGTTTTTCTTCTTTTTCTAGTAGAGCTAAAAAATATTTTTTTCTTCAGTAAGTTTTAGAAATCCTAATTTTTCAATTGCTTGAAATCTTTTTAGCCAAATGTTTGAGTTAACTTGTTTTTTATAAAAATCAATAACGCCTAGTTTTCTATTTAAGTCTTTAATATATGTTTGAGAATCACCAGAAATTGTTAAACATAGGTCAATAGAAACTTCTATAAATGTTGTATAAGCAAGCGAATTATTATCAATAACTACTTTGTGATTTTGATCAACAAGATAATTATTAATTAATTCAATAAATATTTTTTTATAATTCCTTTTTCGTCTAATTTGTGTTTCCACATAGATTTTATGCAAAATTAATATTATTAAAAAAAGTAAAGTAGAAATAATAAAAAAACTAACTAAATAGTATGTAATTTTAATTGTATCTTGTTGTGAAATAATATTTGTTATTTGTAAAATTAACATAAAATTTAGAATTAAAATTTCTTTTGTATTCCTATGCTAAAAGTATAACGTTGACGAAAATTATTTGGTGTAATTTCTTGTCTATCAAAACCAAATGTCATAATAGTTGTAGTTGTTTTATTTAATGCTTTTTGAAAGTCTACACCTACTCTATGGGATGAAAGCCTAAATAATTCTTCAGAAGTAAATTGCTCATTAGGTGCTGATCCTGTACCAAAAGAAAAACTAACAAAACTATTAGAGTCATCAAAATAGCGTCTTAGTAAAATAGAAGCTGAACTAGATGTTCCTATATCGCCAGGCGTAAAAAATGGTCGAAAGCTAATTAAATAATTTTTATAGTATTTGCTAATAGATCCAGTATAAATAAATACATCTGAGCTAAAACGCAAATAGCGAAAGCCAATAGAGGCTTCTACACCTTTAGAAAAATTATGATAAATTTCTGCCCCTGTACGAACTTTAGGAAAAATATTGGATGTAGACAGCCCGACGTTTAGATAAGCATATGTACCATCTTTAATTTTTGGATAAGCATCAATTTCATATTGCACAGCAGATCTATTAAATCTATGTGAATAATTAATTCTATTAATGATAGAAAATTTTTTCTAGTGTGATTTAAGCTAATAGAGGCCGTTTTGCCAAGGGTCAAAAGTTTTATCAAATACATCGCTAGAAAATTCTACTTGTAGAGTGTTTTTAAGGATAAATTTTTTAGCTCCTCAGATAGTAAAATTGCGTCTGTACTAGTATTGTCTAATTTTAGTGACTCATTAATAGCAGTTTTAGCTTCATCTATTCTATTTAATGCTTTTAAGGCTCTGGCTTTTTTGGAATATAAAGTAGCACTATTAGGGTTAATTGCTAAACCTTCATCACAATAGCTTAATGCTATTGTTGGGTTATCAGACCAAAGTTCTACATCAATTAAAGCATTTCGAGCATCTTCATAATCTGCTTTTAGGTCTAAGACAAGTTTTAGTTCTTTACGAGAATCAAAATAGTTACTTTCCCAAGAATAAACACGTCCTAGCAAGATTCTTGCGTCATGATAATTAGGGTTAGAGTTAAGGATTTGCTGGCATAAATTAATTGTTTCGCTGCGTTTACCATCAAAAGCAAGTTGTCTAGCTTGAGAAAATAAGTTATCAAGATTAAGTTTTTGATCTTGAGCAAAAACATTAAGGCTTAATGTAAATATTAAAATAAGTATAGTGGCAAAAAAATTTTTGTTCATAAGTCCAACAAAATTATTTAATCAAGTTATAACTCTAGGAAGTTAACACTAGACTAACTTTCAAACAATATTCTTAATAAAACTTTAATGCAACTGTAAGCAAAATTTAATTAATAATTTTTGGAAAAAGTGATAGATTTTTTTTAGTTGATGATTAAAACTTCTACAATATATTTTTAATTTATTTAATAATATAGCTTAATATTATTAACAGTAAAATTTATGGAATCTTGGGATAATCTTTTTAATGAGCTAAAAAAAGAGTTTGTTATAAGTGCTTTGGAGCGTTTAGAAAATATAGATAACTACCTAAACACTTTATTAACAAATAGTTTAGATAGTCTTACAGCTAACAAATTAACTACACAACTGCATTACAATTTTCATGCTTTAACTGGTTCTGGGCGTACTTATGGTTTTGCTGATATAAGTTTACTATCAGCAGAAGCAGAAAGTTTTTGCCAAGAAAGCTTGAAAGATAACTGCAAACTAAATATAAAACAACTAGAAAGAATGAAAATTATATGTAATAAGCTAAAAGTAGATTTAATAGACTCTAATAAATATGATGAAATTAATGGTAAAATTAATAATATTAATATAGCGTTCAATAATAATTTAGTAAACTCTAATATAAATTTATTAATTATTAGTGAAGATAAAGAATATAATCAAAAAATTAGAGAAAGTAATTTACTAGTGGATTCATCAATTTATCAACTTGACTCATTTGCTAAAGCTAAAGAAACATTAACAAACACATTACCAAAAATTTTAATTATTGATGCTCAACTACCTAATAGCAAAAGTAGCGAACTAGTAGAGTTCGTTTATAAACTACCTTTAGGCAGTAATACAAAAACAATTATTATTAATGTTAATAATGACTTTTTAGATAAGTTAGAAGTAATAAAATCTAAGGCAACAGCTTATTTTGAAAAGCCAACAAATTTTGATGAAGTTATTGCTTTAACAAAACAATTTTTAAACCCAGAAAACACATCAAGTAAGATTCTTTATGTAGAAGACGATGTTAATCAAGCATTGTTTCTTAGCTTAGTTTTAAGGTCAGCTAATTATCAAATAAGAATATGTGATAACCCAAATAATTTTGATACAGACCTAAAAGAATTTCTTCCTGACTTAATAATTCTTGATATTTTTCTTCCTAATGCGACAGGCTATGATTTGGCTCGTTATCTACGTAGCAGTAAAGAATATAGAAATATTCCTATATTATTTTTAACTACTCAACGTCAAGTAGAAATAAAATTTGAAGCTATAAGTTCTGGGGGAGATAGCTATTTAACTAAGCCTGTAAATCCTGATGTGTTAATTCCTACAATTAAAGCATTATTGGAAAAAAATAGAAAATCTATCTCTATTTCGCAAACCGAAGAGCCGTTACAAAAAGCAATTAGCTTAGAATCTAGCTTTGTTACTAAAGAAAACAAAGCTAGTAAGAAAATTTTGATCATTGATGATGATGTTACACTAGCAAATACACTAAAAGTAATGTTCCAAACCAGAGCTTATCAAGTTATGCTAGAACATGATGGTAAAAAAGGGTTAAACAGAGCTTCCTCATATTCCCCAGATCTTATTTTATTAGATGTGATGTTACCTGTAATAAATGGCTTTGATGTAGCAAGAAAGCTTAAGGAAATAGATAAAACCAAAGATATCCCTATAATAATGTTTACAACTTTGGGCCAGGAAGCCAATATTTCAAGAGGTTATAGCTTAGGTATAGAAGACTATATAACTAAGCCATTTTCTTTACAGCATTTATTATTAAAAGTAAATAAATGGCTAGATTCTGATTTAGGTTAAAAGTAACTTTATTTAAAAATCTGTTTTTGCTGGGTTAACAGCAAAACGGCTACTATAAACAGTATCGTAATATTCTCGATAAGCTGAAGTAGAACGAGTATCTGCCAACCATTCAATATTTCTTAAATACCAATCTATTGTTTTACGTAGTCCTTCTTCAAAGTCTACTTGGGTATGCCAGGTTAATTCACGTTGTAATTTTCCTATATCTAAAGCATAGCGTCGGTCATGCCCTGGACGATCATTAATAAAAGTAATAAGTTTTTCTGGGCGATCTAGCATTTTTAAGATTCGGCGAATGGTTTCTAAATTGGTTTTCTCACAATTTGCACCAACATTATAAGTCTGCCCAACTTTACCCTTAAGTAAAATTTGATAAATAGCTTGACAAGCATCTTCAACATAAATCCAGTCACGAATATTAAGCCCATCACCATAAACCGGCAATGGCTTAAACTCCAAAGCATTAGCAATAATTAAAGGAATTAATTTTTCTGGAAATTGATAGGGCCCATAACAATTAGATAACCTAACTGTTAGTGCAGGAAATTGATGAATATTGTAGGAAGCATATACTAAATGCTCCGCAGAAGCTTTGCTAGCTGCATAAGCATTACTAGGTGATACAGGAGAATTTTCCCGTAAAAAGATACCTGGTAGTAAATTTCCACCTACTTGATAAGTTGAAATATAAATAAAGCGAGAAACTTTTGCTTCTCTTGCAAAATCTAATAGCAGTTGTGTCCCAAAAATATTTGTCACCACAAAAGGGGCAGCATCTAAAATACTTCGGTCAACATGCGTTTCAGCAGCAAAATGAACTATTGCTTCTACTCCATTTAATACTTGTTCTACATGATCAGGTTGACAAATATCTCCTAAATAAAACTTATAATTAGGCTTATTTGCTACATCAGCTAAATTCTCAGAATTACCTGCATAAGTAAGTTTATCCAGGTTAATAACTTTATGTTCAGGATAATTTAGTAATAACATACGAATAAAGTTACTACCAAGAAAGCCTGCTCCACCAGTAACAAGTATTTTCATACCAAATTAAAGTCCGTCACTACTAATTTAATCTATTACAAATTTGGCTATAATAGCGGTATTTAGACTAAGAAAAAACCTATTATTACAAAAGTTTTTGATTTACTTAAAAAATTTTTGACACATATAAGGATTTTACAGTAACACTATAGCTTAATCTTAAAGTTAAATATAGTTAAGCATATAATTTGTACATCTTTTCTTTTTTACTATTCATCCCAAAAACACTATGTTTATTAAATTATGGAAAATATTACTATTTATATTATTATGCTTGTCCATTTGTCAATTTATCTATGGGCAAACTATTAATAATACTTTAACTTTTCAAGCCTTAAACGGGAGTAATGTTAGTCTTACCCAATATCAAGGCCAAGTAGTAATAATTTCTTTTAGTGCCAAAGGCATACCTCTTACACAATTTGAATTACCACAATTAGAAAAACTTGCTACTAAATTTACTAATGAGCAAGTTGCAGTAATTTGGGTTAGTACTAATAGCAGTCGTCAAAAATCGTCTGCTTTTGCTTCAGGCGAAGAGTTAGAAAAATTTGCCAAAAACTACCCACATTTAACCGTTTTACGAGATCTAGAAGGAAATATTTTTCAAAAAATCGGCGGAAATACTCTTCCTACTATCTTTGTACTAGATCAAAATGGCCGTATGGTTGGTCGTTGCCGTGTTGGAATTGACCCTCAAGCCAATTTAGTTAACGATTTAACCCCTACTATTAATAAATTACTTGGTCGCTAATGCTAGTTGGAAAAAATTACTTATAGGCAATTTTACTGTAAATCCTTTTAATAGTTAATATCTTAATAAAAAATTAACATTTTAATTAGATTAGTTGGCTTATAATTTCCATAACTTCTTCAAAAAAGATCACTAAGCGTTAAAATTTTGTTAAGATCCTAACAAATTCTTGCCGATTTTAACTATCTTTTAACTATGTAAAATATACATCCCTTTGCTATCATTTTCACTAGGTTTGTAACTAGGTTTAAGTACAGCAATATAATCCATAATCAATAATTCACTAACTATCATCTTAAGTAGGTTAACTATATTATAATTAAAATTACCTGGATTTATTCTTAATTTATAGATTTATTCTAAGTAAGCTATTAAGCAATATGAAAAACTCTATTATCTTTAACAAATTAAAGCAAAATAAAGGTCTTAGTCTTGTAGAGCTTTTAGTTGTAGTTTTACTTGTTTTGGCTCTTACCTTGATTGTAGCTAATGGTTATCGCTCTATAGCACGACGCAATATTGTACAAAGTGAAGCAATAAATATTGCTACTAGACTAGAACAATTAAGAAGTGCTGCCATAACACAAAAACGTGTTGTTATAAGTGCTACAGATCCTAGTAGTCGTGGAACACAATATAGAATTCGTTTTAATCCTATAATTAATGGAGTTAATTGTAATTGTTTAGTTGCAGAATATTATGATACTAGCCTTACCACTCCTGCTTGGGTAGCGGCCCCAGAAGTTAGCAGTGTTGCAATACCATTAAGTAACCGTGTACGTTTTGGCGTAGATTCGCTTACCCCAACAATTACAGCCATTCCTGTTGATCAACCTCCTTGTAGTCCTTCAAAACCAGTACAAGCAGGCCAAGCTTGCAATTCTAATATTCAAGAAGGCGAAATACGTTTTAATAGCCAAGGTTTTCCGGTTGCTACTAATAGCGTTGCCCCACCTTCAGCACCTAGAGCAGCAAATGCTATTTATATTAATGATGGTAGAAGCTCATACGCCGTAACACTTAATATTTTGGGTAGGATACAAGTTTGGTCATATGATCGTGGTTTTTCAAACCAATGGATACCTATTTCAGGTTCTGGTAGATAGTTTATTATTCAGGAGTTTTTATGCGTTTAAGACTAAAAGATTCCCGTGCTTTTACTTTACTAGAATTATCTGTGGCCTTGTTGGTTTTCTTTATTGGCATCCTTGGACTACTACAATTAATAGTTATTACTATTAATTCTAACCAACGTAACCGAGATATTGCTTTAGCTACATCTTTAGCACAACAAAAACTGGATCAATTACTAAGACCAGAAATTATTTGGACAAGCACGACTCTTAATAGAGGTGGAATAATACCTAATAGCCCTAATTCTAATCCTTTTGCTGCAACAAATACGGCTCCGGTTTCAGGCTATGTAGAGTTTTTCCGCTATGATGGAACAGCCGTAAGCCCCTATACACCTCCAACAGCAGGTACTTCAATAACAACACCGCCAAACACAACTTATTTTATACGTCAATGGCAAATTTGCGATGGTTGCGCAGGTGCAACAGACCGTTGCACACCAACATCAACAGCTTGTACACCATCACCTGTATTAAAGAAAATTACGGTGACAGTCACCGCTCTTAGTCCAACTTTAAGAAATAATTTACCCTCAGTAACAATATCAGCTTATAGATCTAGAATTGGTTAAGTAGGAACAACTATGCTAAAGAAAAAGAAAAATAATAAAGGCTTCTCTTTAATTGAATTGCTAATAACTTTAGCAATCCTTTTAATAGTTTCTGCTGTTATTATTAGTGCATTTACTAATACAGTAAAATCTTTACGTAGAGAAACTAGTATTGCTCAAAGAGATTCTGATGTTAAACGAGCATTACAACTAATGTCTTTAGAACTTGAACAAGCTGGAACAAGCCCAGATATTCTTAACACTAATTCGGCTAACCCTACAACTACAACACTACAAAATGCTACTAATGTAACTGCAACTGCCTATCCATCTACTTTTAATAATTTATCTCTAAGCAATACAACCAGTGGATTTGCTGTAAGAGGTCTTTATCCTGGTCGTCGGTTAATTTTAGGACTACCTGAAGGCTCAAATAATTCTCAAACCCTTCAAGTAGCATCTTTACCTAATAATTGTACTAATCCTTGTACAATTTCCGTCACTAATAATGGAGCAAAAAATCACCCTGCTGCTACCCCTGTAACCTCCCCAGCATTACCAATAATGTTTGGGATTCTTAATCCTCCACCTCTTACTAGTGGTAATTTACCACTTACAGCAACAAGTAAAAATGTTAATAGAATTGGGTTTATTGGTGATATTTTAAGTAATGGTAGACTTCAATATGTTGAATACACTTATGATGCGGCTACCAGCAGAATTTACCGATCATTAACTCCACTTAATCCAAATGATCCAGATAATGCAGCACTTAACCCAAATGCACCAAATAAAGCACCTGCTACAGTCCTACTTGATAGTGTTTTGCCTGGTACACAATTTACTATTAATTACTATAGTACAACTATTCCTATCCCAGTATCAGTTGTAATTTCCATAAGAGTAAGAAGTAATGTTCCAGAAAGACGTACCGGAGCAATTACATTTAATGAAATAACTAGCACTTTAGAAATAGTTCCTCGCGCAACAGCCGCAGCAGCATTAATTTTTGCTAATGGAGGAGAACAACCATTAAGAGCAATGACACCACCTTGTAATGGTACTGGAACAGGTACAGGGTATCCTCCTTGTACAGGTTGGAATACTAATAATTGGCCTTGGTGGAATCGAGTTATAACAAACTTTACAGCAACAAATTTTAATGGTATGTCACAAGCTTTACCATAAATTTTACTATCCTATATATTTTAATTACTTATTTTTCAGTAATTTAGGAGCAAAATAATTATGAATATGAAGACTGCAAAACTCATAGGAAAGAAATTAAAAAAACATCTTAAAAAAATCAAAAAACAAACTGGTGCAGCACTAGCAATTGTCTCTTTAATTTTGCTTGTATTAACTATTTTAATTATTTCTGCTCATTACACGACAATTGTTCAAACTACTTCTAGTGCAAGTTATAGAGACAATACACAAGCTTTTTATGTAGCAGAAGCGGGTATTCAACGCACTTTGGATTGGTTTATTCATCGTTACACCCAAGCAGGACTACAACCTAGTCCTTCTAGCCCTCCTGATTGGTCAGCAATTGCTACAACTGACAAAATTCCAACAGGAACTTCAGGTCAAGGGGATGCTCTTTATCCTAATAGAATGGGTAATGGCAATATAGTAATTTTAACTACTTCTGATATTAGCAACCCTGTAGCAACATTTCCTATTATTACCAAAACAGGTGGCCCGCTTAATGGAAGTCAAGTAAATATGCTTACAGATTTTCGGGATTACCTAAGTCAAACTAATGATTTTACTAGCACTGCAACTACCACTACTTCAGGAGCTTTAAGAGGTCGTTATTCAGTAACTGCAACACTACTTTCTACTAAATTAATTTCTGGTTTCACAGGACAATCTCAAAGAGTAGAAAGATGGAAAATTACCTCTGTTGGCACCTGGGCAAATTACCCTACAAATTCAACTAACCCAAATGCTATTTTGGCAAGCGCAGAAAATGTAGCAATAATTGAAACCCTCACTAAACCAGAACTCAGCCATGCAATTTGTGCTAATAAATTCCAATTTAATTCTGGAACTGATGTAGATAGTTATGACTCTGGAGACGGCCCTTTTGGTGGTACAAATCAAAATGGGACAACAGCAATAGGTGTATTTAGTAGTACTCCAAACACCAATCCTGATCAAGATTTTATTCGTGGTGGTCAAACACTTCCCGGAGGCCAGTTTGATATTCCAGCCCCCCCATCTCTTAACTTTGGATGTGGTCAACCTGGTGTAGCTTGTGGTATTAATTTCTGCCCAGATCCCCCACCTATTCCAGCATTTTCTCTACCTCCATTTACTGCTGGAAATGCTCCTGCTAACAAAGGCGCAGCTACAGCCCCAACCTATACAGCTATGTCTACACCTGCTGCTTGCTCTCCTACTTGTCCCACTGCTCCAACAACCTTAACTACTTGTACTGCTTGCGCTCGTGATATTGATCTTGGTGGTAATACCAATCAAAAAATACAACTCCCAGCTAGTGCTACTGGAGATTATTCTTTTTGGGTAAAAAATTTAACGGGAAATGGTGGCAAGGCCAATCTTACCATTGACAATCTTACTAATCGCAATGGTATAGGTACATTAAATATTTTTGTTGATAGCTTGAACACTAATGGAAAAGACATAATTGTTAATTCAAATGTGCAAAATCCTGTACATTTTTATGTTATTACCAATTTCTCTTTTGGTGGAAACGCTAAATTTAACCAATCAGAAAATGCTGCTGGAGTAAAAGTCTTTTATATTGCTACAGGTGAAAGAGATTTGGCTGGAAGTGGTAATCCAGAAATAAGCGGGCTACTCTTTGCCCCTAATGCTACTTTTATTAATAATGGTAGCCCTGCATTTTATGGAGCAATCTTTGTAGATAAATTCCATAGAAAAGGTAATGGCTCAGCAAATCAAAATAGCGGTGTTCATTTTGACCGCCAATTATCTAATAACTTTGCAAAAGTTTTTAGTTTTGTACCTCAAACCCAAGTAAGAAGAATATACTAAATAGGTAGGTAGTAAGTGAGCAAACTTTTTTCTAAAGAAGAAAATTTACCAAAAGGTCAAACTGCTAAATTAAAAGAAACATTGGCAGAAATGAGCTTTATTGAAGCCAAAGAAGCACTAGAGCGCAGTGATCGTTCTAGTGCTATTAAGGCTCTTAATGAAGCTATAAAACATTGCCCTGAAAACTCTACTTATTACTTACAACTTGTTGAAGTTTTAGCTGAAACTTCTAAAACAGATGCAATTAATATTCTTAATACCGCGCTAAGATTTTTCCCTGATGATCAGTTACTTAATAATAAGTTAAAGCAATTAGAAGATTCTTATCCTGATTTTAATGAAACACAGCTTGATTTTAACTATAACTTAAATGAAACAATGCTTGACTTTCCTCAAGAGCCAGCAAAAAAACTTATAAAATTTCCTGAAAAACCTAAGCCTATAAACACCCCTCAACTAGTGCCAACTCAAATTAAAACAAATAATTTAGAAGAATCAGAAACACAACCAAAACTTTCCTTTTCTGAAAGAAGAAAAAACTTAAAATCCCAAACAGGTAGACTTAAAGAAACCTTAGCAGAAATGAGCTTTATTGAAGCTGAAGAATCTTTAGAACGAGGTGATCGCATTAGTGCTATTGATGCTCTTAATGAAGCTATAAAAAATTTTCCTGAAAACTATGTCTATTACTTAAAGTTAGCTAATATTCTAGCTGAAAACTCAAAATCTGAAGCAATTGAGTTACTCAAACAAGCCCTGGATAAAGTCGCTGATAATTCAGAAATTACTGCCAAACTAGCAGAACTGCAACCCAAACCCAAACCCAAACCTACATTAAGTACATCTAATAAACCTGTTAATTCTTCTGGTGACATAAAATCTTTGCCCACTAAAGCTAAAGTTAAAGATGATTCAGAAGTGATTTTAAGTAGTCCCGATGATAATTTATCTACTAATAAAGTTGCTTGTCCTGCTTGTAAACAACTTAATGATATAAAACAAGTTAAATGCCAACGCTGTACTAGACCATTAAGCCGAGTTAATAGAATTAAAGCAAAAAGTATAGAAAGCGTTTCAAACCTATCAAACCATCTTAAGACTAGAGATATAATTATTCTTATTGGCATAATGGTTATTACTTTAGTCTCTTTCCCAATCGCACATAAACAAACCGCTTTAGCTGTAAAAATCTTACAGCCAAATGATCAAGGAGTACTTTTTAAAGAACAACCTGAGTTTCAATGGGATGTAGATATGGAAAATCTAGGCTTTCTTTTAGTAGTAGAAAAAGATGGTAAACCTATTGTTGAACGTTTTACTAACAATTCCTTTTACA
The DNA here is from genome assembly GCA_016713405.1 of Blastocatellia bacterium. Lineage (NCBI taxonomy): Bacteria > Pseudomonadati > Acidobacteriota > Blastocatellia > Blastocatellia bacterium. The sequence continues at coordinate 56,555 of JADJPF010000027.1, read as the reverse complement.
CACTTTCTTATGAAGAGATAGAACGCCTAGAAACAGGTGAACTTTACACTTGGAAAGTTATCCCTCTCTCACCAAAAAGAGTCCCTTTAAATTATAAATCTAAGGTGTCAGATTTTCGTGTTGCTGTTAAACTAGAACAAGAATCTGCTAGCCAAAATAACCCCGCCAAGCCCTAAAGGACTTGGCTATTATCAGAATCCGCTATGCGGATTAACAAATAATACTATTAAAAAATTTTCCTCACTCTTTACTAACAGTGTTTTACATTAGTGGTAAATTTTCCCCACTAAACCTATAATAATCTACTGGCATAATTATTGCTAATATGGTTTATTAGCAAGATAATCATAAAAAATTAGGATATTCCAACAAAAGATGAAGTCTCGAATTATTGCAATTATTGCTAGTATATTTATTGGCATCGCTATAGGTGTTAGCCTTTATACCTTTGTTTATGCCAAAGGTGCATCATATTTGCTTAATGACCCAGCAGCTTGTGCTAATTGTCATATTATGAATGAGCAATATGATGGTTGGCTTAAATCTAGTCATCATTCAGTAGCAACTTGTAATGATTGCCATACTCCTGATAGTTTTTTAGGTAAATATGTTTCAAAAGCTTCTAATGGTTTTTGGCATTCATTTGCTTTTACTACAGGTGTTTTTCATGAACCTATACAAATTAAAGCTTATAACCGAGACATTACAGAAAGAGCTTGTCAAAAATGCCATAAAGAAATGGTAGAAACCATTTTAGGTAGTTCAGAAAAAGACCGTCTTTCCTGTTTGCGCTGTCATTCTTCTGTTGGGCATATGCACTAAATTTTTGGAGGCAATAGATAAATGTCTGAAAGCTCATCTACTTTTCTTACTAAAAGACGTAAGCTATATATTTTAGCCATAGTTGCGGCTGTTGTAGCTATTGGTAGCACAGCATTACTTATAAACATTTTAGAACATAAACAAGAAGCTAAAAAACCTTTCCAGCTTGTCACAGAGCTTAATGATGATATAGACGATCCTGCTATTTGGGGAAAAAATTTCCCTCTGCAATATGATGGCTATATTAGAACAGTGGATCAAGTACGTACTCGGTTTGGAGGTAGTGAAGCCCTACATCGTACACCAACAAAAGTAGATCCTCGCTCTATTGTGGCACAATCTCGCCTAGAAGAAGATCCCCGCTTAAAAACTATCTGGGCTGGTTATGCCTTTTCTGTGGATTTTCGAGAAGAACGCGGACACGCTTATATGCTAGAAGACCAAACCTATACAGAAAGACAAGCAGTTGTTAAACAACCTGGTACTTGCTTAAACTGTCATTCTTCGACTTACGCACTTTATAAAAAATTAGGTAGCGGTGATATTACTAAAGGTTTTGAGCAGCTTAACCAAATGTCTTTTGTAGAAGGCCGTAAACTGGTAAAACATCCTGTTGCCTGTATAGATTGTCATGACAGCAGCACAATGCAGTTAAGAGTAACTCGCCCTGCTTTTATTGAAGGAATGCGAGCCTTAAAGCTTTCTCAAGGAATTGCTGACTATGATGTTAATAAAATGGCTTCTCGTCAAGAAATGCGCTCATTTGTTTGTGGTCAATGTCATGTTGAGTATCATTTCAAAGGGCCAGAAAAACGCTTAACTTATCCTTGGTCAAAGGGCTTAAAAGTTGAAGACATAATGGCTTATTATGATGAAATCAAATTTAAGGATTGGACACATGCTGAATCTGGAGCAGAAACATTAAAAGCTCAACATCCAGAGTTTGAATTGTGGAATCAAGGCATTCATGCCCGTGCTGGCGTTTCTTGTGCTGATTGCCATATGCCCTATAAACGCGAAGGTGCAATGAAAATTACTGATCATCACGTTCGTAGCCCACTTCTTAATATTAATACCTCTTGTCAAACTTGCCATAAATGGCCCGAAGCAGAGTTAAAAGAGCGTGTAGAGCTAATTCAAGAGCGTACTTATAAAATGCGTAATATTGCTATGGATGCTCTTGTAGATTTAATTAATGATATAAAGATGGCTCAAAGCCTTGGCAGAACTGTAGAAGAGCTAGCCATTGCACGGGATTTTCAACGTAAAGCACAATTTAGATTAGATTTTGTTGAGGCTGAAAATTCTCCACAAGAAGCAGCAAGAATTTTAGCCGAGTCCATAGACTTTTCACGCCAAGGACAAAATGCTCTGCATAAATTACCAGCAAAATAAATTATGACTAATAAACTTGGTGCATTAACAGGAATTAAAGTTTTAGATTTATCTAGGGTGTTAGCCGGGCCCTTTTGCACTCAGATTTTAGCTGATCTGGGTGCAGATGTAGTTAAAATTGAGCGTCCAAACGTAGGTGATGACACTAGATATTGGGGGCCACCCTTCACCCCTGACGGGACGGCAGCTTATTTTACCTGTACCAACCGAAATAAACGTTCAATAACTGTTAATCTTAAATCCAAGCTAGGACAAGAAATTATCCTTAAATTAGTAAAACAAAGTGATATTTTGATTGAAAACTATAAAACCGGAGAACTAGCTAAATTAGGTCTTGATTATCAGACGTTATCATCAATTAATCCTCGTTTAATTTATTGTTCAATCACAGGATTTGGGCAAAATGGCCCAAGAAAAGATGAAGCAGGATATGATTTTTTAATTCAAGCAATGGGTGGGCTTATGTCCATTACTGGTCAACCAAACGAGATTGAAGGAGGCTTAAAAGTAGGTGTTGCGGTGACAGATCTTTTTACAGGTCTTTGGGCTAGTGTAGCGATTTTAGCAGCACTTCAAGCCCGCCATACAACTAACAGAGGCCAACACATAGATTTAGCCTTATTTGATTCTCAACTTGCAATGTTAGCCAATGTTGCAAGTAATTGGTTTATCTCAGGCAATGACGCTAAACGTTATGGAAATGCTCACCCTAACCTAGTACCTTATCAAACATTTAACAGCAAAGATGGCTTTTTTGCTTTAGCTGTAGGAAATGACCGTCAATTTGAGCTACTTTGTAAAAAACTTGGAAAAGAAGATATAGCTAAACGTTTTTCAACCAATGCTTTACGGGTAGAACATCGAGTTGAATGCGTCCAACTATTACAAGAAATTTTCTCTCAAATGACGCAAGCGGAAATTATTTCTCTTTGTAATAGTTTAGAAATTCCAGCAGGTGCAATAAATTCTGTAGCTAAAGCTTTTCAAGACCCACAAACACAAGCTAGAGAAATGATTGTCAGGCTAACTAATAGCTTTGGCGTAGAGATTCCAACAACAGGATCACCTATAAAAATGAGTGAAACCCCTGTTAGCTATCATTCTGCTCCGCCGTCGTTAGGTGAACATACTGAGCAAATACTAAAAGAGTTAGGCTATTCTTTGGAAGAAATTCAACACTTAAGCGAAAAACAAGCTACTTAAAACTTCTCACTAGGCGAAACCCTACACCATTAACCCTAACATCAGGCGTAAGAGTGGCACGATTTGCTAACCGGGAATGGGTAGCCGTATGAAGCCAGCTACCTCCACGGGCAATATGAGATGTTCCAGAACTTGCCCCTTTTGGATCTATTTCTGCCACACTTGAATAGTCACCATACCAATCTTGACACCATTCCCAAACATTTCCATGTGTATCATATAATCCCCAAGCATTAGGTTGTTTTTGTCCAACTATATGTGTTTGTGCTTTAGAGTTTTTGCCATACCAAGCCATTTTATCTAAATCTCCTGCATGTTTGTCTTTAGTGCCTGCACGCGCAGCATATTCCCATTCTGCTTCTGTTGGGAGTCGATAAGTTTTTCCTGTAAATTTTGAAAGCCTTGCACAAAATTCTACAGCCTCACCCCAAGTTATTTTTTCTACTGGCAAATTTGCCCCCTTAAAATCAGAAGGATCTGCAAGTAAAAAAGTGTTTATCATTGGTAAATTTGCTACTGCATTCCATTGCGCTTGTGTGACTTCATATTTTCCGATGTAAAAGGGGGAAACTGTAACCGTGTGTAACTTTTCGTCTGCATTACGTCCTTCTTCATTTAAAGGAGATCCCATTTCAAATGTACGTGCTTCTATTTTCACGATTTCGATTGTTACGCCATTATCTGGTATTTCTATAGGTATATTCTCATTTGCTTTATTGTATATTTGTATATTTTCTACTTTATTTTCTACTTCTTTAACATCTATTTTTTGTTCTCTTAATACAAGTCTTCCTTCTTTTAAGTCTATAGGAACTTTTTCTTTTACAATTAAGACTATTTCCTCTGGAGGTCTATTTTCTGCAACTACATTCCATATTCTTATAGTTTTATCTAAACTAGCAGTTATTACTTTTTTTCCATCATTAGAAAATTTTGCATTAACCAAACCTGCTTCATGTGCTGAAAGTGTTACTAAAAACTTTCCTGTTGATTTTTCCCAAATTCTAGCCGTATTGTCATAAGAACTTGTAATTATTAACTCTCCATCTGAGCTAAATTCTCCTGTTGCTATATCTTGCTCATGCCCTAGCAATGTACTAATTAAATTACCTGTTTTGCTGTCCCAAAGACAGGAAGTTTTATCTTTGCTAGTGGTTAATATAGTTTTTCCATCTAGGCTAAATTTAGCACTAGTCACACCATTTTTATGTCCAACTAATGTGTGAAGTAGTTTATTTTCAAATATTTGCCAAATTTTTGCAGTTTTATCAGCACTTGCTGTAACTAGTAGTTTGTCATCAGGGCTAAACATAACACTATTCACACTTGCTTGATGAGCATTTAATGAAGCTTTTAAGCTTGCATTGTTGCTATCCCAAATTTTGATGGTTTTATCTGCTGAAGCAGTAGCTATTAACTTACCGTCATTACTATAACTTGCAGCATAAATAGCACCTTTATGACCCGTTAACGTGTTTAATAATTTACCTGTTGTGGAATCCCAAATTTTAGCCGTGTGGTCATAACTTGTTGTTAATATTTGCTTTCCATCCAGGCTAAAAATAGCTGTTCTTAAACCGTCACTATGGCCTGCAAGCGTTGTTATCAAACTTGCGTCTTGAGTTTTCCAGATCTTTGCAGTGTTGTCTAAGCTAGCCGTAACAATAAATTTTCCGTCAGGGCTAAATTGTGCTGTTAGAACTGTTTCTGTATGTCCTTTGAGGGTAAAAAGCTCTTTTCCATCTACAACTTGCCAAATTTTAGCAGTTTTATCAGCACTAACACTTACTATTAACTGATCATCTGGGCTAAAAACCGCTGTCATCACTGCCGCAGTATGGTTGCTTAGAACAATAGGAGGGCGATTTTCTACTTTTGCTAAAGCTATTGAAAGCATATATCTTAAAGGCAGACTGCTGGCCCCTTGTGCATAAGCTTCACTAAGATAAACTGCTGCATTATCTAAATTCCCTTTTAGAATTTCTTGCCGTCCTTGTTCCTCATAAAGCTCTAAAGTTTTTAGTAATTGCTGTTTTGTTTTTTGCTGTTGGTAGAAAAGCAATGTTGAGCCAAATGTTAATATTAAAATTGCGGCTATAACTAAAGCTTTTTTTATCTGCTGGTTACGGCTTGCATCTGACAAACTTAAGCCAATAAATTCTTCTTCTAGTTCTGTTAATTTTCCTTTGTAATGACTGCGCCAAAGTTGATATTCTGTTAGTGCTTCGTCCCGCCATAGCAACCCCTTTGGACGCTTTCGCTCTTGCCATTGACGCGCAGCAGCACGAAGTTGATCACGAAGTCTTGCACCTTCTGCCGTCTCTTGTCTCCATTTAACAAGCCGAGGCCAAACAGAAATTAAGGCTTCATGGACTATCTCAATTTTGTCTACTTCTTTTTCTCCTTCAGTAGCAACTAAAAGCCTTGCTGAAATTAATTTCTCTAGCACCATTTCGCTATCATTAGTTTTTCCAAGTAGTTGCAAAATTTCAGGACGTGTTAGAACTGCTTTTGTACCTTCACTTGTAATTAAATGGTGGAAAGCCTCTCTTACAAGAAGTTGTTCTGTTTGAGACATTTGCATCAATATTTCTTCGGCATGCCGAGCTAAAGCACCTGCAACACCTCCCATTAATTCATAACTTCTTCGGCGTAGTTGCTTAAATTCTTTGTCTCGCTGCTCCCAAAGCTTTGAGGCTGTAAAGGCTATTAAAGGCAAAGCACTTGTTTGACCAGCAACAGCATCTACTATTTCAACAGGAAGTTCTTGATCATCAAATTCGTAGCCTGCTCGTTTGGCCGGTTCTGTAAGTATTCTAAGTAATTCTGTAGTATCAGGAGTAGTAAGTATTTCTAAAGCTTGAGCTAAATGGTCTTTTAGACCTTTCAATTCTTTAACTCGGACAAGAAAATCATCCCGCATTGTCAGAACTACTCTAATTGGGTCTTCTTCAGAGCTTGCTGCTAGGGCTATTGCTTCTACATAAAGACGTTGTTCTTCTTTATCTAAACATAGTGTAATTATTTCCTCAAATTGGTCTACTACCAGCAATAGCATAGATTTTTGTTTGCTAGCAAATTGTCTTAAGATTTTAGCTAAGTATTTTCTATCTTTTTGTAGCTCTGCTCTTAAGTCTGTTAGTTCAACTCCAAGCTTTAAGAGCTTTGCAGCAAGTGTAACCAAAGGAGATAGCCCAGGGCGGACGGTTAAAACTTGCCAATTTTCAGCAAGTGAAGCAATAACCCCAGCTTGAATAAATGAGCTTTTCCCTGCTCCAGACGGCCCAACCACTGCTAAAAGCGGTTGAATACGTAAGCGATTAAGAAAATCTATTGTTTCTTTTTCTCGTCCAAAAAATAGCGCAGAATCCATTGAAGAAAATGTTGTTAGTCCCAAATAAGGAGATTTTTCTATCAACATTCCTGTTTGTTTTTTTTCTTCTTCTGTTAGAAAATGTTCTTTAAACCACAACCAAGGAGATTCTTCTTCTATTTCAAAGCCATTTGGGAAGGAAACTAATTTTGTTCCGGTTCGTCCTTTACCTTCTAGTAAAAATACCTCTGGAATTGCACCTGGTGTTGGCCTAGTAATTTGTACTAGCGGCCAAAGTGATAATACAAAATAACCTTGTGAGTCTACCAAAATAACTTTGGCACCATCTAAATTATTGTTTTTTATTGCTATTGTACCAGTTTCTTTTAAGCTACCCATCCATTTTGTTGCTTGTTGGCTTTCAGGAAGCACTAAATAATAACTACTTAACCAATTTGTTTCTTTTAACAAAACATTTAATTTACTTAAAAACTCATTTAATAAATTAATTAGCTCTTCTTCAGCTAAAGAGGCACTAGAGTCTATTTCATGTTGTAGTTGTAATAAGTCAGCAAAGACTCCTGTAAAAGAGCTAAGATTTTCACTATCTGAAGCAAAAAATAGGTTTACAAGTTCTGGAATAGGATAAACATCTCTCTTTTTAGCAAAAGGACGGCATAACTCTCTAGATAATTCTGCCCATTGTAAATTGCTTAAGCTTTGTTTTCGTAAATCTGCTAGAGCTTTATTTATTAATTCATTATTTTCTTGATTGTTATTAATACGAGAATAGCTTGCTAAAGTTAAAATACTTACATATCTAACTAAAACACTAAAAACTAGTAAGATCCTATCCCGAAATTGATAAACGTTTCGTGCAGCTAAAAGGCTAGCAACCGTGTCTGCTATGGGTTTAGGCGCATTTGTTAGAAGATCTTCTTTTAATAGTTCATTTAGTTGAGGTAAATTTATTTGTTGTTCACTAAATCCGGCGGCTTCTCGAAAATCCTTTGCAAATTCTAAAGCTGATTGATACCGCTTTTCTGGGTTTTTAGCCATAGCTTTAGCAATTATACTATCTAAAACTGGCGAAAAAGTTTTGCCTAAAGGCGGTACAGGCTTACTTTTATGTGCAAGTGCTAAATCATATCCAACTTCACTAAAAGGAGGTCGAGCAGTAAGTAATTCATATGCAATAACACCTAAAGAATAAATATCGCTATAAGTATCTGCTTTAACTGCATTTTCCCATAGCTCTGGGGCCATATACCTAGGAGATCCCATCATGCCTTCTGTACGGACAAAATAACGGTTTTCATTAGTATCATTGTCCATTCCAATTAAAGTGGGGATTTGGCTAGAGATTTCTTTTTCTAACTCATTTTGCAATAAGGTTTTTTCTTCTTTAGTAGTAATTCTATTTTTTACTACTTCAATAGCTGTGTTTGGTATGTAATCAGAATCATCTGAATGAAAAGCAACTTTTCTAGTTATTAAAGTGTTTATCTCACTCTCAATATTAAATGTTTTACTTAAGTTATTGGTTTGTAAGGAGCTATTTTGCAAAGACAAGTCTTTAGCAATACCAAAATCTAGAAGTTTGGGGAGTAAACGACCAGCACGAGAAATAATCATAATATTAGCTGGTTTTAAGTCACGATGAATAATGCCTGTGTCATGTGCGGTTTGAACGACTTCACAGATTTTATCTAGAAGCGGAATAAATCGTTCTAGTGGAAACGCTCCTTGCAAGCTAAGCACTTCATCTAAAGGTGTTCCTGCAACCAGTTCCATAGCAATCCAAAGTAGTCCATCTGATTCTGCGCCAAATGAGTAGATATGAGCGCAATATGGATGCTCTAGTCTTGATGCTAATTGGGCTTCTCGCTTAAATCTTTCAATTATTTGTGGATCTGTTCTATGTCTAGTATGAAGAATTTTTATTACTGCATCACGTGCTAAAGTTATTTGCCTAGTTTTGTAAACAGTACCAAAACCACCTTCTCCTAATTTTTCTTTGATTAAAAAATCTCCCAATGTTCGTCCAATTATTGGGTCTTTTATATCATTATTAGTAATATTGTCATCCATAAAATTCTTGTGGTTCTTAAACAAAAAATCTGTCTACATAAAGCAAAAACTGTAGCAAAAATATACGCTTGCATTAGTACAAATGAAAAAAGGTTTTCCTGCAATTATAAAAATATTATTGTGAGGTAGGCTAATAAGTGAGTATTTTAAGGGGAAGGAAACAAAAAAATGAGAAAATTTTTTTTTGTTTCCTTCCAAAATAATGAAGTTAAATTGGAGTAATAACAGAAGTTATAAGTTATCAACTCTAGCTTCAACAGCCGTTTGAATTACACTAGATACATTGGAAAGAAAATCATAACCAGTAGCATTTTCTATTCTATCAACACTAGTTCTATAGCTTTGCCAATCTTTAGAATCTAAACTATTCTCATTTGGCATATCTATAGCAATTACTCTAGTGTTAGCATCAATTCGAGCAAGATCATTATCTCCTTTAGGCAGTATTACAGCAATTTTCCAAGTTCTTTCTGGAATATCAACTTTGCCATTTGCTATTGTACCTTTTGAGCCATAGCCACCAGAAATAATATAAAGCTCATTTCCTGAATTAACTAAACCTCTGCAATAATTCTCAAAACCATTCCAAGGGCCAGAATTATTAGCGGCTGTTTGTGGAATCATGTTGGTCATTAAAAACACTTCTGAATTAGCAGTTTTATTTACAGTTCTATCACTAGATGGAATCATATGACCACGTGTATAACCGCTACCGGAATAATCTTTTGGTGTAACTTGATACCAACCTGGAGGTAAACTAGTATCAGCAGCAAAAGAACCTGCTCTACCAGAATTTCCTAAATTTGTACTATCTAAATGCCAGCTTACCCAGTTTGGAATACCTTTATCTCGGTTATAAGAAATTGTGAATTGTTGTTTCTCCATTAAGTAATTACCTGGGTTATTTACATCTGTAACAGCATTACTTGGATTACCTAAGAAAATATTTACATTCCCTGAAGGATTTGGATTAGGCGTTGGCCCTGGGGTTGGCTCTGGGGTTGGGGTCGGTGTTGGCGTTGGGGTTGGCGTTGGGGTTGGCGTTGGGGTTGGCTCTGGGGTTGGCGTTGGTGCTGGAGGAGTTAGTTTATTAATTTCATCAATGATTTGTTGACTACTTAATTTGGTAATTCGTTGCTGTTCGCTACCACCTAAGCTTGTTAGCTTATCAAAAGTATCTTGTGGTAAACCATCTATTTTACGGGCAAAAGTTCGCTCATTATCTGCATTTTGTCTACCTAGATTTTTTAACAAATCGTCATCAAGCCCAGCTAAACGAAGTGCAGCACTATCTGTAATTTGTCGTAGGGTACTACCTGCTAGTCCCATTTCTGACAATCTTGTTCTTGCTAATGCTGGATCTGGAGTTGGGCCTGGTGTTGGCACTGGTTCTGGCGTTGGGGTTGGTACTGGCTCTGGTGTTGGAGTTGGTACTGGTTCAGGGGTTGGGGTTGGAACCGGCTCTGGTGTTGGTAGCTTTTTAATTTCATTAATAATTTGTTGGCTACTTAATTTGGTAATTCGACTTTGTTCGCTACCACCTAAGCTTTTTAGCTTATCAAAAGTATCTTGAGGTAAACCATCTATTTTACGGGCAAAAGCGCGTTCATTATCTGCATTTTGTTGTCCTAGATTTTGCAATAACTTATCATCCAGAGCAGCTAAACGAAGTGCAGCACTATCTGTAATTTGTCGTAGGGTACTGCCTGCTAGTCCCATTTCTGACAATCTTGTTCTTGCTTGTGCTGGGTCAGTTTCTACAGTTCTACTTGGTGCAGAAGGGGTTGAAGGTGTTGGAGAAATTTGGCTTTTTACAATTTGAATAACTTGTTGTAAGAGTTCTGTTACTTGATTAAAAACATCTAAAGTTTTATTAATTAGTCCTAACTCAGTTTGGTCTTTACCTGACAAAGCATCAGCAGCCTTATTAATTGACCTGCTAATAGCATTAATTTCTTTATCTACGCCACCTAAAATAGTTTTATTACTTTTTGCAACAGATTGTTCTGTTTGTTGTTGTCTAACAGAATCTGTATATAGAGCAGCAGATGAAATAGTTTTTAGTTGTTTTTGTAGGTGTTCTGGAGAAGCTTTTGGTTTAACTTCTAAAAGATTAGCAATTTGTTGTTGCTGCTTTAGGCTACCAATACTTTTACGTGAGCGAGCAAATTGCTGGCTTAATCTTTGGCTAATATTAGGATCTGAGGTTTGAAAAGCACTATTCTCTACTTGTTGCTTTTCTACTTGTTGTTTTGGTTGATTTTGATTGGTTATTTCAGGAGCATTAATATTTGTTGTCGAGATATTTTTAATTGACATGTATCCTCATTATTTTAGCGAGATTATTCAAACAGAAAAAAGACGACCTCAAGCATTATCGGGCTTAAAGCCCAAAAGGTTGTTTATTTGACTTAGTTTTTATAAACAATTTCTAGGATTTATTTAGAGAAAAGGGAAGCAACGTTTATCAGGGTTTTATTAATCCCTGATAAACATTAATAGAAATTTTCTAGGCAATTATCTTAGTTCTCTTTCTACAGCCTCTAAGACTTTAGAAATTTGATTACGAAATTCACCTGGCTGAGTTTGGTCAAGAGCTATTTTTAGCTCTTCTTGGGCATCTTCTAATAAATCTAATTTTGCTAGAGCTAGACCTAAGTTATAGCGCGGAGTTGATTCGCCTGGTGCTAAAAAACAAGCTTTACGAAATTGTTCAACTGCCGATTGGGTTTCACCTTCTTTTACTAAAAGCATTCCCAAACTATTATAAGGACGATAAGCATTAGCATTTTCTGCAATGGCCGCTTCAAAAGCTGCAATAGCTTTTTCTGTTTCACCAAGGCTTGTGTAAAATTCTCCTAGTGAACAATGGGCTAGCCAATCATTAGGAGCTTTTTCTATTGCTTTTTTGTAAGAGCGTTCTGCAACTTCAGGACGATCCGCAGCAGCGGCTAATTCTCCTAACTCAATAAAATCATCTGGTAGTCCGCGATGTTCGCAAATCATTCCCATAACGTGTAAAGAAGACTTAACATCTCCATTTTGCCAATATAAATCTTTTAAAAGGCTAGCTACATCAAAAGCGGCAGGAGTTACACTTAAACATTGGTGACAAATTTTTATAGCATCTTCTAATCGGTTTGCATTACGGTAAAGCCCAGCAATTGCAATATAGCCACGTGTAAAGGTTGGGTGGGCTTTTACTAGCTGCATTAGCATTCTTAAAGCTTCTTCATCACGTTGTTTAACAGCTAGGGTGTGAGCAAGTTCAAAAAGGGCTTGGGCCGAACGAGGATTAGTAGTAACAGCTTTACGAAGAACTACTTCGGCTTCTTCAATATGGTCTGTTTCTCGTAGTGCTAAACCTAAATGAACTTGGGCCATTAATTGACGAGGATTTTTTTCTAAAGCTTGGCGCAACACATCAATAGCTGATTCAAATTGTTCACGCATAATTAAATTCATACCTTTAAGCGTGAGTGCATCAGAATCACTAGGAGAAATTTGTAAAGCTTCATCCACCATTGCTTCACATTCTTCTAAATTTCCATTCATTCCAAGCAACCTAGCTAGCTCTACCCGCGCTGAAACTTCTTTACGATCTAATTTTATTGCTTGGCGAAGTTCATTTTCTGCTTCACTAAAGCGATTTGCAGCTAAAAAAGCTTTTGCTTGTTCAATATGTTTTTGTGCAGTTGACACCCGACCCTCCAGAAAAATTTTTTGTAATTATGTCATCAAATAGCTACTTTTGGATAACTTTTTTGGCAAGAAAAATTTAATTTTAACTTTTAATTTCTAATCTTAGAAACCGCCTCTTGATGGAAATAATAAAATAACAAAAAGTAGGATAATAACTAACGTTACACTAACTACTATAAATTTACTTATTTTTTCTTTCCAGCTAAAGATTGCAAAGATTACCGCTAGAATTTCACAAATCAAGCCTAAAACAGTAGCTAAAGTATCAATTTCTTTTTCCTTATCAAAAAACCGCGCCAAAATCATCACTATAACAGGCAAAACAAAGCCACTTATGAAAAGCCACAAAGCATATAAATTTAAGTTTTGCATAAAGTTTGTTTCCTATTAAATTTAGGATATTTTGTTTCATAGCTATGGAGTCTAGCGCAGATTATCAATCTAGGGTAAATTTATATATTTTACAAATCAAGCAAAAAATAAATTGTTTTTATTAATCACTAGAGGTGAAAAATGTCTGTCAACGAATTGATTTATGACTGGAACGATATTGGCCGCAGCAACTTACCTACTCATCCAATTGAGTTTGACGATGAAACCTTGCGCGATGGACTTCAATCCCCATCAGTTATTGATCCTAGCATTGAGAAAAAAATTGAATTATTGCATTTGATGGATGAATTAGGTATTGATACGGCTGATATTGGCTTACCCGGTGCTGGGCCAAGAGCGCGTGCCGATGTTTTACAACTAGCAGCAGAAATAGCTAATAACCATCTAAAAATTCGCCCAAATTGTGCTGCACGAACCCTTAGAGCAGATATTCAGCCAATTATTGATGTTTCTCAAGAAATTGGTATTGCTATAGAAGCTTGTACTTTTATTGGTTCTAGTCCAATTCGTCAATATGCTGAAGACTGGACATTAGACAAAATGCTACATGCAACAGAAGATGCTGTAAGATTTGCTAGTGAAAATAACTTGCCTGTTATGTATGTTACAGAAGATACAACCCGCGCTCATCCAGATACTTTAAGAAAACTCTATAAAACTGCTATTGAATGCGGTGCAAAACGTGTATGTATTTCTGATACTGTAGGGCATGCAACCCCTATTGGAGCAGCAGCCCTTGTTAAATTTGTTAAAGAAATCATTAAAGAAACCGGTATGGATGTAAAAATTGATTGGCATGGACATCAAGATCGTGGTTTAGGTGTAATTAATTCCTTAGCTGCTTATGAAGCAGGTGCAAACCGTGTTCATGGCTCGGCTTTAGGTGTAGGTGAGCGTGTAGGTAATACGCCTATGGATCAACTCCTAGTTAACTGTCAGCTAATGGGATATATCAAAAGAGACTTAAAAAAATTAGGTGAATACTGCCAAAAATCATCTATAGCTACTACAGTAGCAATTCCACCTAACTATCCAGTATTTGGCCGAGATGCTTTCCGTACAGCTACCGGAGTACATGCATCAGCAGTAATAAAAGCTTTCCGAAAAAATGATGAATACTTAGCAAATATGGTATACTCCGGCGTGCCTGCACATGAATTTGGGTTAGAACAAATTATTGAAGTTGGCCAATGAGTGGTAAGTCTAATGTTATCTTTTGGTTAGAAAGACGCGGTATCCCCGTAACAGAAGAACGTGTAGAAACAATTTTCAAAACAGCCAAACAATCTGCCACAATATTATCTGATAAAGAAATTATGGCTCTAATTTAACTCTAGGATAGAGATTAAAAATCTATGGTAGAACAAGTGCAGAAGCCTACTAAAGAAGCCCTTTTAGCCCAACTAGCTGTATTTTGGGCAACTACTCAGTTTTTTACCTCATTACAAAATATAATGTTAGAAAAAGAATCTTGCCCAGATTTGGAACTATCAGGGCTAAGAAAACAGCTAGAGGAAATGCCTTTAGAGGCTTCTGCACAAGAAACTGTACTCAAGAAAGTTAAAGAAGAATTAGAAGACGCTCATGCTCAAATTATCCTTACAGATGCAAGAATTTCTGTTTCTGTGATGCGCCGCTTTTTTGAAAAAACTAATGATAATGAAGCAACTTCACTAAAGCATATTATCCAATATTATTTTAATAAACCTGTAAAAGATGAAAGCGACAGAGACAAAATAGACCTTTTAATTACTCGCTTTTGCTCTGTTGCAGTAACTTCTGCTAATAATATTAAGCAGCGACAATTAAAAAGTAACATTAGCGAAATTCTTAATGATTTATGTAGCAGTGTTGGCCCAACACTTGAAATTGTGCAAACTGCTGTTGTAGCTAAACTTCGCCAACTTTGTCGGTTGATTATTGAGGCACGAAGTTTTAATACTTTAATAGAAGGAAAATTAATCTCCCAATTACGAGACTATAAAATTAGCCTTGGAGATATGTTTTATGTTCCCGCAGTGCTAGAAGAAATAATTCGTATGAACATTGCAGTTCATAACAAATTCCAAGAGCTTTATTTTTCTGAACAAGCTCGCTTACGTATGGAAACCGCCCGTATGTTACATACTCTACAAACAGGGCGACATTTAGCAGTAAAAGAACATCAAAACCCATTAATTCAACAGCTTAACAGTTTAACTTTCCAGCTACAACAATGTATTCAAGATCTAAGACGTAATTTAACGGATCAAATAATTCAGGATCGTTCTTTAAGAGCTTCAATAGAAGCAGAAGGAAATTCTCTTACTTTAGTAATAAATTCTCTAGAGGATTCCCTAGTACGTTCTAGGGATTTACTTGGCAAATTACAAGATGTTTATTCACGATTAGAACCAGAAACACTTAAAAATAAAGAGATTCTCGCCACAGAAGTAAAACTAGAGACCTGCAATTCTAGTTTAAGAAAAATAGATTTTACTAACCCTGAATCTAGTGCAAGCAATTCTAGTTTAAAAAAAGTAGATTTTATCATTCCTGAATCTTTAGATAAGCCAAAAACTAATACTGATAATCTAGAAGAAGAAAACCAAGCTAATACATCAAGCGATGATGCAATCAAAAAAGCTTAATATCAATATTTTCTAGTACAACGGCAAGGATATTAAATCTTAATGTTTATGTTTAGCTCTTCACCTGAAACTAGTATTAATACAGTCTTAAAAAAGCCTTGGTTAAATATAGCTTTTCAAGAATTAGATAGGTTGTCTAAAGAAATAATGCTAGAACATATTAGGATTTGTGAAATTCCTGCACCCACTTTTGCAGAAACAGAACGGGCCCAATATTTTTATCAAAGATTTTGTGAGTTAGGGCTAAAAGATACAAAAATAGATAAAGTTGGAAATGTTACTGCATGTTGGCCTAGAGTATCAGATAGCTATATTTGTATTTCTGCTCATTTAGATACAGTTTTTCCTATTAATACAAATTGTCAGGTAAAAAAAGTAAATGAGCGTTATTTTGCGCCAGGTATTGCAGATAATGCTGCTGGTTTAGCAGAACTTCTTACACTAGCCAAAATACTTACAACAATAAACATAATCCCAAATATTTCAATACTCTTTGTTGCAACAGTTGGGGAAGAAGGAATTGGGGATTTAATGGGAGTTAAGTATTTATTTAAGGAAAGTGAATATAAAAACTCTATTCGCTTTTTTATTTCCTTTGATGGTGCTGGTTTAACAAGAATCACCCATCAAGCTTTAGGTTCAAAACGCTATAAAATTACTTTTTTGGGTTCAGGCGGGCATTCCTGGGCTGACTTTGGGATAGCTAATCCTGTTCATGCTTTAGGACGGGCAGTTGCTAAAATGGCTAGCTATAAAGTGCCTCGTCTACCTGCTACAGCTTATAATGTTGGAGTAATTGAAGGTGGTAGTAGTGTTAATACTATTGCCGAACAAGCACAAATGCAGGTGGATTTACGTTCTACGGCTGCTTCAGAACTTGAAAAGCTAGAAAGACATTTATTTAGATCTTTAGAAGAAGCTTTAGTAGAAGAAAATCAAGCTTCTAAATTCACAGATAACCAACTAACTATGAAAATAGATTTGATTGGAGATCGGCCATCTGGAACACTCTCTACTTCAAGCAAATTAGTTCAAACTGCTTTAGCAGCAACTAAGCTATTTGGAATTACCCCTTGTTTAGATTGCTCTTCAACAGATGCAAATATTCCTATTTCTTTAGGTTTAGAAGCAGTTACTTTAGGCACAGGTGGAAGTTGTGGAGCATTTCACACATTATCAGAGTGGTATGAAGAAACTGATCGAACAATTAGCTTAAAACGCACATTATTATTAATTTTAGCTTTAGCTGAAATTAACTAAGGAGAATTTATGAAAAAAGCCCGAGAAACTTTAATAGAATTAATAGAACAACGTCTTGTGCCAGGAGCAAACATTCAAGCTATTGATGAAAAAATTTGGGCGATGTTTGGCGAAGATTGGGCAATACTTTGTTCTGATATGTCAGGTTTTACTCAAAGAACAGATGAATTTGGAATTGTTCATTTTTTGACTTTAATTCATGAAATGCAAAAACTTCTTACCCCAATTATTCTTTCACATAATGGATTTTTACTAAAAACAGAGGCTGACAATCTTTTTGCAATCTTTCGTGATCCAGTCCAAGCCCTTCGTTGTTCTATAGCAATGCACGATTCAACTTATTTTTATAATAAAGATAAAGTTCAAGATTTTCAGATCAAAATTTGCGTTGGCATTGGCTATGGCAAAGTAATCAAAATTGCTGATGAAGATTGTTTTGGTAAAGAAGTAAATTATGCTTTTAAGCTTGGTGAAGATATAGCTAAAGCAGAAGAAACCCTAATTACTCCTGATACTTATCAAGCAATTAAGGACTCTTTACCAATATTAAAATTTACATCAGTTGAAAATGAAAACACAGGTTTAATTAAGCACTATTACCGATTAGAAAAATAGTTACTTTACTTATCAACAATTACTCAGGGGAAAAGTCATTTACTAGAAAATAATTTTCCTTGATAATGTTTGAGCCATTGGTAATACCTAAAACATTCTTTTTACAATAATAATAATCAATTAATGACAAATTCATCAGATAAAAAAAATATTCGTTTAAAACTTTGGGGAGTACGTGGAAGTTTACCTGCTCCTGGCAATCAGACAAAAATTTTTGGTGGCAATACTTCCTGTATTGAAATGCGCTGTGGTGATGAGCTATTTATTTTTGATGCTGGGAGTGGAATTAGAGAATTAGGTTTAGACCTATTAAAATCTATGCCTCTAAAAGCAAAAATCTTTTTTACTCATTATCACTGGGATCACATTTTAGGATTTCCCTTTTTTGTACCTGCATATATTCCTAGCAATGAATTTCATATTTATGGAGAAAGTAAGCGTCGCCGATCGCCACGTCAAATTTTAGCTGGACAGATGGTTTTTCCCTATTTTCCTGTCACACTTGAAGCAATGCGAGCAAAACTAGTTTTTCATACTCTAAAAGTTGGTAAAAGTGTTAAATCTGGGGATGTCACCATTAAAACTCATCGTCTTAATCATCCATTTGATGCAATGGGTTATAAAGTTGAGTATCAGGGGAGTTCAATAGCTTATATTACTGATTATGAACACTTTGACCGCGAAGACGAGCCACTAGTTGAGTTTGTAAAAGGTGTTGATGCTATGATTTATGATTCAGCTTTTAATGAAGCTGAGTATGTAACTAAACAGGGCTGGGGACATAGCACTTGGGAACAAGGCATTAAATTGGCTCAAGCAGGTGGTGTAAAAAATTTGATTATCTCCCATCACGAACCTACACACGATGATAATTATATGGAAAAGGTAGAAACTGAAGCACGAGAAGTCTTTCCAACTGCTGTTGTAGCTAGGGAAAAGGCGGAATATTGGTTCTAAAGTTCGCTAATTTAAGTCAAATCTTAAACTAGCGAACTTTTAAAGTGCTAAATCTTAGCTAGAAAGTTTTCCTACCAAAAAAATTTTGCTTACTATATTTTTAAAAAGCTGCGACAATATTCTTCAATAACCCCCTAAATAAAATAATAATGCAAAGCGCAACAACTACAGAGTTTACTGGAACAAAACGTTTTCTTTTACGTCGTCGCTTAGGTTCTGGCGGCTTTGGTGTTGTTTACCATGCTTATGATCAGGAACGTCAATCAGAAGTAGCATTAAAATTACTTCATAAAAGCGAAGCAACTGCACTTTATCAATTTAAGCAAGAGTTTCGTGCCTTAAGTGATATCACACATCCTAACTTAGTTACTTTATATGAGCTACTTTCTGAAAAAGATTATTGGTTTTTTACCATGGCACTTGTTCCAGGAGTAAGCTTCTTAGAGTATGTTCGGGGTCTTAGTGCTAATTTTGATAATCCCAGAACTGAAAGAGTTGGACATAGCACATTTTCCCGCAGGATAGAACAACGTCAAACAAAAGACCAAGAAGACTTTAATTCAGAAACTCGACCCACTCAGCTAAGGCAAATACTGTCAGAACCACTTAATTTAGATCGCCTTAGAATAGCATTAAAGCAATTAGCTGAAGGTGTTTATGCACTCCATCGTTTTGGCAAACTACATTGTGACTTAAAACCTTCTAATGTTTTGGTGACTGATGAAGGTCGTTTAGTAATCCTAGATTTTGGATTAATTACAGAACTAACTAGCAACAACACAAACGAACATGGAACACCAGATTATATGTCTCCTGAACATGGAGCAGGAAAAGTGCTTACTGAAGCTAGTGATTGGTATAGTGTTGGAGTAATGCTTTATGAAGCTTTAACTGGACAACTACCTTTCGATAGCTCATTTGGCGATGTTATCAAAGAAAAATTACGTTATGATGCTACTCCACCTGGTGAATTAATAGAAGGTTTGCCTAAGGATTTAGATACGCTTTGCCAAAATTTACTTAAAAGAGATAGCTTAGAACGTCCTACAGGTAAAGAAGTATTACAATTTTTAGGAATAAAGACTAAAACCCAGGATCACAAAGTAATTACGCTTGGTACACAAGCTAGCCGACTTGTAGGACGACAAAAACACTTAGATAAATTAAATGTGGCTCTACAAACTAGTCAAAATGGAAAAACAGTAATTAGATATATAAGTGGTTATTCTGGAATGGGTAAAACTGTTTTGGTACGCCGCTTTTTAGATATAGTTAGACAAAAAAATCCAAAAATATTAATTTTTACTGGTCGATGTTATGAACAAGAATCAGTTCCTTATAAAGCTTTTGACGGCATAATAGATGATTTAAGCCAGTATCTTAAAAGTCTGACCTGTTTGGATATTAACTCTCTACTACCAAAAGACATATTAGCTATTGTTAAATTATTTCCTGTATTAAAACAAGTAATAGAAATTACTAATGTAGAATATAGAGCTATTGATATACCAGATTTTCAAGAGCTACGCAGGCGGGCTTTTAGTGCGTTGCGGGAGTTGTTTATACAGTTAAGTAAGGAAAGGGCTGTAGTTTTATTTATTGATGATTTGCAATGGGGAGATCTTGATAGTATTGCACTAATTCAAGAATTAATTTGTCCACCCGAGGCCCCACCACTATTTTTAATTGCTACTTACCGAAGTGAAGAAAGAGAAACTAGCCCTATTTTGACAACAATTCTTTCCTGGGAAAAAAAAATAGCTGATATAGAAGAAATTTCTGTTGAACAGCTATCAACTAGCGAAACTAACGAGCTTATCACTGCTTTATCCGACGCAGAACAAAATATTCCATCTGAACAAGTAGAAATGATATTACGTGAATCTGGAGGAAGTCCATTTTTTATTGATGAGTTAGTACGTTACACACAAATTGACCCTAGCAATATTATAGAAAAGCCAAGCACAATAACCTTAGAACAAGTAATTCTTGCACGAGTTGGGCAATTACCTGCTAGTGCGCAGAATTTATTAGAAGTTTTAGCAATTGCAGGTCAGCCATTAAAGCGAAGTGTAGCCAAACAAGCTGCTAAATTAGAAAATGAAGAACAAACTGCGCTAGCATTTTTACGAGCTAATCATTTAATACGCACAAGAGAAAAAGACAAAAAAGAAGAAATAGAAGTTTATCACGATAGAATCAGAGAAACTTTAGTTGATAATTTAGCTAGAGAAAAATGCAAAAACATTCATCATCAACTTGCTCTAGCACTTGAAGAGTCAAGTTATGATGATCCAGAAAGTTTAGCAACACATTTTCAAGGCGCAGGAAATAAAGAAAAAGCAGCAGAATATACATTAAAGGCCGCAGATCAAGCTTCTCAAGCTTTAGCTTTTGATCATGCTGTACATCTTTATAAGCAAGCATTAACGTTAGCAAAAAAATCCTCAAGTGAGCTAGTTTCTTTGCAAGCAAAATTAGGCAATGCTTTAGTTAACACAGGCCGTAGTGGTGAGGCTGCAAGAATTTACTTACAGCAGCAGCAAATAGTGCAAAAGCTGAACAAGCTCTTGAGTTAAGACGAAAACTGCTGAACAATTTCTTTTAGGTGGACATATTGATGAAGGGTTAAAAGTTTTAGAAACCGTAATGGGTTCTATGGGAATCAAAGTTCCTCCAACACCAAAACGAGCATTACTTTCTTTACTATTTAGACGTTTGCAAATTCGTTTAAGAGGATTAATTTTCAAGTCTAAAACAGAAACAGAAATTGCAGCTAGCCAGTTACTTAAAATAGATGCCTGCTGGTCAGCAGCCCTAGGTTTAGCAATAGTTGACACTATTCGAGGTGCAGATTTTCAAGCTAGACATATGTTATTAGCTTTAGCGGCTGGCGAACCTTACCGAGTTGCTCGCGCTCTTACTTTAGAAGCTGGTTTTTCTTCAACTACTGGCAGCCGGGGTAAAACCCAAACTGAAATGCTTTTGAAAACAGCAAAAGAGCTAGTTGACAAAATAAATATTCCTCATGCTCAAGGTTTATTTTCCTTGATGGCAGGTATTGCTGCCTTTTTAGCTGGTGAATGGCTAAACGCCTATAAACATTTAGAACAAGCTACAAGCATTTTCAGCCAAAATTGTACTGGGGTAAATTGGGAAATAGATAACTCCCAATTATTTTCCTTGCGCTCTTTACTTTATTTAGGTGAGTTAAATAAGCTTTGTGAACGTCTTCCAGCTATTGTTAAGCAAGCTCATGAACGTGGCGATATTTATGCAATTACTAGTTTAGGAACTGCTCTTTCCTATATGCCTTGTATAATTGAAGATAACCCAGATCAAGCAAGAAAAAATATGTGGGAAGCTATAGAAAAATGGTCACACGAAGGTTTTCACCTGCAACATTACTGGGCCTTACTTGGACAGGTTCAAGTAGAAATTTATTCTGGTCAAGGTAATACTGCACTTAAAATTATCAATGCCCAATGGTCGCCAATGGTTAAAGGGTTACTTTTAGAAGTGCAAAATTCTTTAGTAGAAATGCTTCAACTAAGGGCCCGTGCTGCTTTAGCAACATTAAAAACCTCTAATAATTCAAAAGCAGTTTTAGCAAGTATTGAAAAAGATGCCCATAAATTATTAAAAGAAAAAGTTGGCACAGCTACAGCCTTTGCCAAACTGCTTTTAGCTGCTGTAGCCTTTAATCGCAATCAAAAAGAGCAAGCAATTAATTTATTAACACAAGCAGAAAAACATTTTGAAGAACTTAATATGTTACTTTATAAAGCAGCCGTGCAATATCGTTTGGGAAGCTTACTTGAAAGTAAAAAGGGAGCAGAATTAATTGAAACTGCTAATAATTGGATGAAAAGTCAAAAAATCCGCAATATTGAACGAATGACCGAAATGCTCGCCCCAGGTTTTTATTTTTAAGGTGTTAAAAAATGAAGCTACAAGCCAAATTGAAAATTTTATTTTTTACAATTGGTTATTTGTTGATAACATTAGGCTTTAGTAGCTTTGCTTTTGCTTTAGACCCAAATAAAGCTTTAACTCAATATGTGCATGAAGTTTGGCAAGATGAGTTACCTCAAAATACTATTCATTCCATTACTCAAACAAAAGACGGTTATATATGGCTTGCCACCTATGAAGGCTTAGTGCGTTTTGATGGAGTTAGCTTTTACACTTTTAATAAAAACAATACTGAAGAAATAAAAAGTAATAATATATTTTCCTTATATACAGATCATAATGGTGATCTATGGATAGGAACTCAAGAAGGTATCCTGTTTTTTAAGGATGGTAAATTTACTAGGTATGATATTAAAAATGGCCTAGTTAATAATCTTGTTAGAAGCATTCTTGAAGACAAAAGCGGAAATATTTGGGTTGGAACAGAAGCAGGTATTAGTTGCTTAAAAAATGGCAAGTTTATTGATACTCCTATAACAAGTTTTATATCTAAAACTAGAGTTAATACAATACACCAAGACAAATCTGGTGATTTTTGGTTTGCAACTGGAATTGGGCTAATTTATGCAAAAAACGATAAAATCACCCTCTACACTACCAAAGATGGGTTAAGTGCTGACATAATCACAACTTTTTATCAAGACAAACTTAATAATATTTGGGTTGGTACAACTAATGGACTAGATTACCTTAAAGAAGGCCATTTTAGTCACTATTATTTTGGAAATCTTTCTTTTGGAAAACAAGTTGACAGCATAATGGAGGATAAAGACGGTAGTATTTGGTTTGGAACAATAAGCGAAGGACTTTGGCGAATTAAGAATAATGAATTTAGTAACTTTTCTAGTAAAGAAGGTTTATCACAAAATGGTGTTCGCTCAATATATGAAGATATTGAAGGAAATTTATGGGTTGGCACAAATTCTGGATTAAATAGATTTAAAAGATAGTATTTTCACTAATTACACTTCAAAAGAAGGCTTATCAAGTAATAATACCCGTACTATTTATGAAAACTCATCTGGAGGTTTTTGGATAGGAACAGACGGCGAAGGTCTAAATTTTCTAAAAGATGGAAAAGTAAGAACTTATACAACTAAAGATGGGTTATCTAATAATTCTATTAGAGCAATTTGCCAAGATAGTAAAGGAAATTTATGGCTTGGTACTTATGGAGGAGTAAATCTTCTTAAAGATGGTAAAATCAAGCCTTATTTCAAGGATAAATTACCAATAACTATTGTTAATGTAATTGTTGTAGATCAAGAGGATAATATTTGGATTGGCACTTATAGTCAAGGTGTTTACTTAATCAAAAATAATATTGTTACTTCTTTTACAACTAAAGATGGGTTAAATGATGATTTTGTTAGATCTATTCATATTGATAAACAAAATAATGTTTGGATAGGCACCCGTTCGGGCTTTAACCTTTTGCAACAAGGTAAAATTTCTAGTTATCATAACCATCCTATAGATGGATCAACAGATTTTACTGTATTTGGCTTTTATGAAGACAAAGAAAATAGGCTTTGGATAGGAACAAATAAAGGGTTACTTTGGCTTAAAAACGACAAACTATATGCTTGTACAGCCAAAGAAGGTTTATTTGATGATGTAGTGTTTCAAATTCTAGAAAGTGACGATGAAAATTTTTGGATAAGTTGTAATAAAGGTATTTATAAAGTAGGAAAAAAAGAACTTATAAATTATGAAAAAAAATTAGTTAAATCTGTTAATAGTGTCTCTTATAATAAATTTGATGGAATGCCCGCTAATCAATGTAATGGAGGAACTCAGCCTGCTGCTTGGAAAGACACTCAAGGAAGACTTTGGTTTGCAACTATAAAAGGCATAACAATGATTGACCCTTTGCATAGCAAAGTTAACAAACTCCCTCCTCCTATCACATTAGAAAAAATAGTAGTTAATGGTAAAAACATCAACTTAGAGGAAACTCTATTGGATTCTGACAAAAAGGATTTTATTTTCTACTATAACGCCTTAAGTTTTATTGCTCCTAAAAAAGTACGTTTTAAGTGTAAATTAGAAGGATATGACCAAGATTGGAAAGAAAGAACTGAGCGAACAATAAATTATACTAATCTTGCTCCAGGGGATTATTGCTTTAGAGTTATTGCTTGTAATAATGATGGTATTTGGAATGAAGTTGGAGCAAGTTATAGTTTTCGTATAAAAACCCCTTTTTCACAAACTCGGGTGGCATATATTTTTTACATAACTGCTAGTGGAGCAATGATATATGCTATTTTTTTAGTAAGTGTTAAAACCTTAAAACGTCGTAATAGGCTTTTAACAGAAAAAGTTGAAATTAGAACTCGTGAACTTAACAATAAAAATGATGAGTTAGCAGAAAAAGTTGATGAACTTAAAAGTCTTGTCAAACTCTTGCAAATCTCTGAGGCTTCAGCCCTAGATGCTAAAAGTGCTGCAATAGAATCAGAAAAAAAGGCGTTGCAAGCAAATAGAGCTAAAACAATCTTTTTCTCTAATATGAGTCATGAACTAAGAACTCCTCTTAATGCAATACTTGGCTTTGCTCAACTAATGGAGCGAGACAAAACCTTTAATAACAAGCAAATAGAAAATCTAAAAATTATACTTAAAAGCGGAGAGCATTTATTAGCATTAATCAATGATGTATTATCTCTAGCTAAAATTGAAGCAGGTAAACTTACACTTAATAAACAGCCTTTTAATCTTTATCAACTCTTAAAAAATATTGAAGAAATGATCAAAATTAAGGCGGATTCTAAAGCTTTAGAACTAGTTTTTGAACTAGATAAAAGCTTGCCAGAAAATGTTTTAGGAGATGAAGGAAAACTACGTCAAATATTAATTAATCTACTAGGAAATGCTATTAAATTTACTGATAAAGGCACAGTAAAACTTAGAGTTAGTTGGCAAGATGATATAGCTAGTTTTGAGGTTGAAGACACTGGACAAGGAATTAGTGAGAATGAAATAGGAAATTTATTTCAAGCTTTTGCTCAAACTCAAAGCGGACATAAATCTAAAGAAGGTACTGGGCTTGGTTTAGTGCTAAGTAAAAACTTTATAAACCTAATGGATGGAGAAATAAGCGTTAAAAGCCAAATTGGTAAAGGAACAATTTTTAGCTTTTATGTAAAATTACCTCTATCTAAAGAAGCCAAAAATCTTATTGAAAGGCGTAAAGTTATAAGTTTATTGGCTGGACAACCTAAATATAAAATCCTTGTTGTAGATGATGAGGTAGAAAACCGTAAATTACTAGTAAAAATGCTTACACCTTTTGGATTTGAAGTAAATGAAGCTAAAGACGGTAAAGAAGCTATTAAAATGTGGTCAAGCTACCAACCAAATCTAATTTGGATGGATATTCATATGCCTGTTATGGATGGTTATTTAGCAATTAAACATATTAGAAAAGAAGAAGAATTGGAAAAGCTCCAGAAAACCATCATAATTGCTTTAACAGCTAGCGTCTTTGAACATGACCAAAAAGCCATTATTGAAGCTGGTTGTGATGATTTTATAGCTAAACCTTTTTATGAGTCTTCAATATTTGATAAGTTAGCCCAACATTTAGGAGTAAAGTTTCTATATGATGAAGATTTATACAGCTTAAAAGGATTAGAAAATCTTAAACCTACTTTAACCCTTACACGTTTTAAGCTTTTGCCAATAGAACTTTTACAAGAATTAACTGACGCGCTTAATGTTGGGGATAATCAAGCGGCTGAGGTTACAATTAGAAAAATTGCTAAACTAGATAAAGAATTTGCAGATGAAATAGCTAAAATGGTTAAAAACTTCCAATTTGACGAGCTACTAGAAATACTTGAAGGAACTCTCGCATGATAAATGGGGATATTTTTATTGTTGATGATAATGCCAATAACTTACATTTACTGGAAAAGATCTTAAGAGAAAATAATTATAAAGTCCGCATGGCAACAAATGGCAAAAGAGCTTTATCTGCTATCAATAATGCTTTACCAGAATTAATTATTTTAGATGTTAATATGCCAGACCTAGATGGTTATCAAGTGTGTGGGCAATTAAAAGCCAGCCCAAAAACTTCCACCATCCCTATAATTTTTCTTAGTGCTTTAGATGATGTTTTAGATAAAGTTAAAGCATTTAAGGTAGGTGGAGTTGATTACATAACCAAACCTTTTCAAACAGAAGAAGTTATTGCCAGAATTGAAAATCAATTAACTATTTCAAGACTTCGTAAAGAACTTGAAAAACGAAATGAACAACTAGCTAAAGAAAAAGAAGCTTTACTACTTGCTCAAAAGCGTACAGATATGGTTTTTTCTGCTTTGACTGAAGTTTTGCCTGGTACAATATTGGATGGAAAATATAGACTAGATGAAAAAATAGGCTCTGGCGGGTTTGGTGCTGTTTATAAAGCAACACAACTTAATCTAAACCGCCTAATTGCAATAAAAGTCTTTCATCCTTCTAAAACTAACAGTAGCGTTGAAGCTTTAGAACGCTTTCGTTTAGAAGGTATTTCGGCTTCTAAAATAAACCATCCCAACAGCCTTTCCATAATAGACTTTGGGATTTCTTCAACAAATATTGCTTATCTAGCAATGGAACTTTTAGAAGGCTGTACACTTCGCAAAGAAATCACTAAAAATGCTTCTCTCGCTGTTCTTCGCTCTTTAGAAATACTTCTTCCTGTTTGTAGTGTATTAGCAACAGCCCATCGCTTAGGCATTATCCATAGAGATATAAAACCAGATAATATTTTTTTGCATAAAGGTAAAGAAGGCGAAGTAGTGAAAGTTCTTGATTTTGGAGTAGCTAAAATCTTTGGTGATGAAACAAATACTGAATTGCAAAATTTGACAGTAGGTAATTTGGTACTTGGGACACCTAATTATTTAGCACCTGAGAGAATACAAAATAAAAATTATGATGGTCGTGCTGATATTTATAGCTTAGGAGTTGTTTTTTATAAAATGCTAACAGGTGTTTCACCCTTTGCATCAAGCAGTGTACTTGAAACCATATCTTTACAGTTAGAAAAACAGCCCCAAAACCCTAGAGAAATAAATCCTAAAATTCCTATTGAAGTAGAAAAGCTTGTTTTAAGAATGTTAGAAAAAAATCCTGATCTACGTTTTACATCTGAAGAGTTGTTAGAAAAAATAGAAGAGTTATTAAATTCTGAAATGATAAAACTAGGTGTTACTGATAGGATAACTAGCGAAATAAGCACTAATCAAGAAGATTTTGATACAAGTGAAAATTCTTTAGAAAGAGATACCTTAAAATTTTCCAAAACCAACACAACATCTAATAGCCAAGATTAAATGTTGTGTTGAAATTTTTAATTTCTATTATTTTTCAGCAGTAGCTAGGGCTTCTTTTTTAGCTAATGCTGCGGCTGGAGTGCCTTTAGCAACCGGTTTAGCCTTAGCTTTGGCTGATTCTTTATTTCTCCTAAACCAATACACCCCATAATTTCCTTTATTGATTGCGGTTTCTTCTTCTTATTATCTATTTTTTAACAAAGGACTTCTACTTTTCCTTATCTCAAACTCACTTTATTTAAGTCCTTAACTTGATAAACCATTATTAAGAATAAGCAGACCATAATTCTTGCAGTTGTGATTGTTGAACTTTAAGGAATTTTTCTATACCAAATTTTTCTTTTATATAAGGGATTTCTTTAGCGTCAATAACCTTAACTCTAGAACCATTGGAAAGTATCAATAGTCCTCCTAATTGAGCAATTTTGATTTTTATATCATTTTCGGTAAAGTCAAAATTATCTTTTATGTTTGCAGCTTTTTTAAGCATAACTAATTACTTTCAATAAGCTTTGATTTTTACACTTTACTGACTTTTATTTTTTGTAGTTAAAGTTGATTGGATTAATTCTAGTAAATGTTTAACTATTCTAGCAGTTGCTCCCCAAATTGGTTCTTCACCTATATGGTAATAATAGACATCCACTAAGTAGTTTTTATAAACAGTAAATTGTTTTATTTCACAGATTTTAGGATCAAGAAATTTTGCTAATGGAACTTCGACTAGATAAGCAATTTCTTCTTTATTTATAACAAATTCATAAGGATAAGGAATCATACAAACAAAAGGGCTAATTCGGTACTGAGTGCTTGTCATCATGTCGTCTAACTCACCTAGAAATCTAATATGTTCACGTTTTAGCCCAATTTCTTCTTCTGATTCACGTAGGGCAGTATCAAATAAGGAGCTATCTGTAGGATCTTGACGACCTCCAGGAAAGGAAATTTGCCCAGGATGGTTACGTAAATGATCTGTCCGACGAGTAAACAACAAATGATACTCACCATCTTTAAAACATTGGGACTAATACAGCAGCAGGTTTTAATTCCCAATCTGCAATTAGTCCCTTAGTACGTTTTTCTAAAATATTTTCTAATTGTGTAACCGAAAAACTTTCCATAACTACCAAGTAAACTAGTTATTTAGATATAGGTTGTTGTGGTGGATTAGAATTATTATCTAGCTCAACACTACTTTTATTTTCATTAGTTGGTTCACCTGTTGTTACTCGTCTTTGCCTGGTTAAACCAAGTTTTTGTAGTGATTCTGCTGTAGGGTAACCAGTTTTTCGGAAATTATGATCTTGTTGATATTTAGTCATTGCTTCTACGGTAGTTTTATCATATTGTCCTGAAGGTTCATCTGCAAAATAGCCTTCGCGTTTTAGAGCTATTTGTATTTCTCTAACTCTTTCTGGTGGAATGGATACAGATGGCCCTCGTGCAATAAATTCTCCTCTACTACGTCTAGATTTTTTACCACGACTATTTCTAGCTACCCGACTACTAGACTTTTTAGACTTGCCACGAGCAACAGCTTTTTTCCCACCTCTGGACTTAGCTTTTTTACTAGCCACTGCTCTACGTTTACCTTTTGCCAAAGCATCATCTGGCACTACTGTAGTTAAAGTTAACATTGCGAGAAAAACAACTGTTAGGAGTTTTTTAATCATCACCATCTCCTTAAATAACTTAAATCTTGGGCAAAGAAATATATTACAAAGTTTCCTGTTTTTGCAAAAACAATAAGAGAAATTATTGTGCAACAGTAAATATAAATGTTCTAGAAATCCCTCCATTTGGATTCTTAACTCGGACAAAATGATAGCCCGGAATGGTATGAGGAACTTTTTTCAACTTAATTACAGTTGGTGTAATAGAGGCTACTTTTAGTTTTACCCCATCCATTTCTACAACTGCACCTTGAAGAAAGCCTTCTCCGCGTAGTTCTGCTGTAAGTTTTGTCTTATCTGCTTTAGCTGTAGCTGGTGTCATTAAAGTTATTTTAGGTGCGGCAACTATTCTAAAGTCTTGTCTGATTTCATCTGAAACAGTTATATTTGGTTGAACAACTTCTAACCTAATCCTTGCTCGCTCTGTTACTAACTCTTCTGGTACTAACCAATTAAAGTGGCTAATGTTTGCTGTTAAATTATTTGCTAGCACGATTGGAAAACTATTTCCCCCGTCAGTAGAAAGCAGTAATCTTTGGAAAGGCGTTCCATTACTATCTATAGTCCATCTAATAGTTGTTGGTGCGCCACCTGCACTAATAATGTTTTCTGGTACTGCTAATTTTACAATTGGTGGTGGTTCTATTCCTTCATAAATAAAGCCTGGATTTAATTCTGCTGTTTGTCCATCAGGATTAATTATTACAACTGGTATCGGGCCCGGATTATTTAATGGAGTAGAAATCATTAAAAAATTAGTATCAATAAAATTAGCTGTCAATTCTCGATTGTTCCAAATAACCCTAGAACCTCTTTGAAAATTACTTCCACTAATTCTTACTACAGTTCCTCCAGAAGTTGGGCCGCTACTAGGAGAAGTAAAGTTTATAGTTGGGGCTTGTGGAGGTGGTGTAATATATTCAAAAGCATTAGGAAATACATTTGTCATTCCATCAGAATTAGTAATTCTAATTGGCACTAATCCAATATCATGGGGTGGAGTATTTACAACAATAGTGCTTTCATTAAGTAAGTCTGCTGGTGTTTC
This sequence comes from Blastocatellia bacterium, assembly GCA_016713405.1. Classification (NCBI taxonomy): domain Bacteria; kingdom Pseudomonadati; phylum Acidobacteriota; class Blastocatellia; species Blastocatellia bacterium. The sequence goes on along the minus strand of JADJPF010000027.1, from coordinate 26,145 downwards.
AAGATCATCAAAAAATACTTTTACTCCAGGTCTAAAGTTTAGACCTCCTATTGTTACTTTAGTTTGACCTGTAGATGGGCCACGTGGAGGGTTAATAAAGTTTAGTTCTGGTGGTTTTGGAACAAATAATTTTAAGTTATAAATATTAGTATAGACATCATCCCCGCGAGGAGTTCCATCACTATCAGCAGCTACACCAATTAGATGGAAAGTTATATTTCCAACATCTTGTTGTGGGGCTGTCCAGGAAAAAGTTCCACATTGCTACATCTATACGCCCAGTAAAATTACCAGCAATCGTAGGTACTAAATAGCTACGAGTATGTGATCCAACAGCTTGATTTCTTACTGTAGCAAAAGTTTCATCAGCAGAAACAAGTGTTCCAACACTAACCCCTTTGCTATCTAAAATAACTAGCTCAAACCCCCAACGAGAAGACTCTGTATCTGCTAAAAAGACTGTTAAGTCATATTTCATACCTGCAACATATTCTCGTGGTAGTCCTGTAATTGCTACTTGCCCTTTACCACTATCAATGGCAAAGGAATTATGACAACTAAGACAGCGTTGTTCTCCTGGCGCGCCTGTATTAGCTAAAGGAGGCTGACCTGTATTAGCACTTGTTTTACTTAAATTTAGAAGACTAAAAATAGCTAGAAATGTAATTACTACTAATAATTTCCATTGTCTCATTTGTGCAACCTCTTATAACTACTAATTTGTGGTTTTTGGTAAAAGTGATGGTAGGATTTCAAAAATTAAGGCTTGGTCAAAAGATTTTATGTCTTTTACTAATTCAACAGACTGAAAATCTTTTAGGTTTCCATCCGTTAGCAGTAAAAATATACTACTTCGGTTGACACCTCCACGCACAAAGAGAGCAAATTTCCCTCTACTATTATCAGTACTAACTCCAATTACATCATCAGCACCTATAAAATTACTAGTATGAGGATCATCTGTAAATAATCCTTCATAAGTAATTACTTCCTGTTGATTATTCTCAAAAAGAAAAAGCATTGCTGTGCCATCTGAATCTTTTAAGAGACCAAAAGCTCTACGATCTTCAGGAAATTGTACTACTCTCGGGTTAAGTACTATTGCAGTGCGAAAATATTTAAGCTCTAATTTCCCGTCACGTGTATCTAAGCGCATTCCTAAAATTACATCATAAAAACCTGTTAACCCGGGAATTTCACAATCCCTAAAGTATCCAACAGCATAACGTAAGGCTTTACGCTTAAATTTATCTGTCTCTTTTTCTATTGAAGGAAAAAAATCTGATGGAAGAAGTTGAAATATTATTTGTCTTTTTAATTTAGCTAAAGAGCTTTGAGGTAAAATAAAAGGCTCTTCTGAAGCTAGCGGTTTAGTTTGATCTAGGTTAAAACCTTGTGTCAAATTATAAGTAAAAGAAGCTTTTTCTCTAGTTTGTGCTTGTATTTGCCCAACAAAAACTAGTAGAAAGATCAAAGAAATTATTGCCCGTAACATTATGCTTTTATGCCTCTCATTTAATACAATTAATACTAAGCAAATTTTTATAATATAAAATTCTTAATATATAGGTATTTTAGTTGTGTTTTAGGGGTTATTTGGCAATATAACCCAAGCTACTTAGATTATCAAGTAAGAGAGCAGCCAAACTATTATCTACTAGCAAATAAAATACTTATATTTTTTACTCTAACAACTAACTTTTATAAAAGCGAAATATTTTTCAATCGTAAACTATTGCTAACAACAGAAACACTAGAAAGTGACATTGCTAGGCTAGCTATCATAGGAGAAAGTAACCAACCTGTTAATGGATAAAGCACTCCAGCAGCAATGGGAATACCAATAATATTATAAATAAATGCCCAAAATAGATTTTGTTTTATTACTTTCACAGTAGCTTGAGAAAGTTTAAAGGCTTTTATTACAGAAGGCAAATCACCTTTAATTAAAGTTAAATCTGAAGCTTCTAGTGCAATGTCTGAGCCTGTTGCTAGAGCGATTCCAACATTAGCTTGAGCCAAAGCAGGAGCATCATTAATGCCATCTCCTACCATAGCAATAATTTTATTTTTCTGCTGTAACTCATTAATTTTACTAGCCTTATCAGATGGTAACACTTCACTAAATATAGTTTTAATACCTAATTTTTCACCAACTATTTTAGCTGTTTGACGGTTATCACCTGTCATCATCACTATTTCTAAACCAAGTTTTTCTAGTTCTTTGATTGTTGATAAGGCATTTTCTTTGATCTGATCTGCTAGTGCTAAAACTCCTGCTAAACGCTTATCAATAGCAATATACATAGCCGTTTTGCCAAGTTTAGCTAAATCTTTAACATAATTATTAAACTCTAGTAAGTCTACCTGTTGGCTTTCCATAAATTTTTGATTACCAACCAAAATTTCTTGGTTTGATACTTTAGCAATAACACCTTGTCCAGCAGTAATACTAAAATTCTTTGGTTCAGAAAGAGATAAATTTTTATTTTGAGCAGCTAAAACAATTGCTTTGCCAATAGGATGTTCGCTTCCCTGTTCAGCACTTGCAGCCAGACTTAAAAGCTCTGTTTGGCTAATCCAATCAGCAGCAATAATGTCTGTTAGTTCTAATTTTCCAGTTGTTAATGTCCCAGTTTTGTCAAAAACTATGGTTTGAATTTTGCAGACTTGTTCTAAAACCTCTCCATTTTTAATTAAAATTCCCGCTTTTGCTCCTTTTCCAGTACCAACAATAATTGCTGTAGGTGTTGCTAAACCTAAAGCACAAGGACAAGCAATTATTAATACTGCAACAAAATTATTTAATGCTGATGCAAGGCGAGTTTCTTCAGGCGATAAAATAAACCAAACTACAAAAGTTATTAAAGCTATTAAAATTACTACTGGCGTAAAAATTCCACTTACTTTGTCGGCTAAACGCGCTATGGGAGCTTTTGACCCTTGTGCAGTTTGTACTAGTTTAACAATTTGCTGTAGAGCAGTATCTTTACCAACTTTTGTAGCATAAAACTTAAAAAATCCTGTTTTATTAATCGTCCCAGCAAAAACATTATCCGACACATTCTTTTCTACAGGTAAGCTTTCCCCAGTTAACATTGATTCATCAATCGTAGTGCTACCTTGCCAAATTTTACCATCCACAGGAATTTTTTCTCCTGGTCTAACTACTAGTAAATCCCCTGTTAGCACTTCTGACACGAGGATTTCTATCTCCTGGTCTGCTCTTAATAGTCGGGCTGTTTTTGGCTGCAAACCAATTAATGAGCGAATAGCATCACCTGTACGGGTTTTAGCCCTTAATTCTAGTATTCTACCTAATAAAATTAACGTAATAATTACACTAGCAGCTTCAAAATAAACTGGTTGATTATGATGGTTATTTATGTGGTGAGTAGAAACTAACCACTTAGGAAAAAGTGTCACGGCTAAAGAATAAAAATAAGCCGACGATGTACCCACAGTAATTAAAGTATTCATATCAGCAGAAAAGTTTTTTAATGCTGATAGCGCACCACGAAAAAATTGCTCACCACTATAAAATATTACTGGTGTAACAAGAAATAACTGCAAATAGTTCACACCTTCAAAATTTAACCAAGCAATTTCTCCATGTGACATAGCAATAATAAACACAGGTAGAGTAAAAACTAGCGCGATTAAAAATTTTCTTTTTAATGTGCTGTATTCTTTTGCTTGTTCTATGGCAAGTAAATCTTGTGGCTCATCTGATGGTTTATTTACCAAAACCTGATAGCCAAGTTTTTCAACCACTTGGCTTAAGGCTTGCCTATTGGTTAGAGTGGGAATAAATTCCACTTGTGCTTGTTGTGTAGCAAAATTTACTCCAGCCTTTTTTACACCTGCGGTTTTAGAAAGTCGTCTCTCTATCAACTGCGCACAAGCAGCACAAGTCATGCCTGCTATAGGCAGTTCTAAAAAAATAGCATCAAGTTTTTCTTCTTTAATTTCTATATCTGTAGACATATATGTTAATCAATTAAATAAATGGCTTCAGCCTTTTTTGCTACCTGCAATTGAACAGGTGCTAACGCCGTACAACAAGCATTTATTAATTCTTCCCGTTCTGCCTGCATTTCTTTATCTTTAGCAAAAGCGTCCAAAAGATTTTCTAAAATATTTGCTGCACATTCATTTGCAGGTTTCACTATTTTATAGTGCATCCATTTTCCATCCCGCCGAGCAGTAACAATTCCTGCACGACGTAAATAAGCAAGATGACGTGAAATTTTTGGCTGATTTGTCCCTATTACATCAACAAAAAAACATACACATATCTCATCTTGACGCATTAAATTAAGTAACCTTAATCTAGTGCGATCTGCTAAAGCACGAAAAAATAACTCTAAATCAAACTTTTTCTTTTCTTTGCTCATAAATCTTTACCCTAAAATTTTACTTTTAGAATTAATATATGCTTAAGCATATGCTTATTCTATTCTCGATTTTTATATACGTCTAGCAATATATAATAATTTCTGCCAATTAGCTTTTATTTATAGTAAATGGTAGATGACACTTACCTAAGATATAGATATATAATAAGCCAAACAAAACATATTGAATAGAGTTGATATTAGCGTCTTAGCTGGAGAAAAAAATCTTAAACGATGGAGAGTTTATAAATTTATGACAAACTCAGAAGGTTATGCACCATTAACAGTAGCAATAATAGGCACGGGGTTTGGTGGCTTATGTATGGCTATACAGCTTAAAAAAGCTGGTATTAACTCTTTTATGATTTTTGAAAAAGCAGATAAAGTTGGTGGAACATGGCGAGATAATACTTATCCTGGCGCGGCTTGTGATGTTCCTTCTCATCTTTACTCCTTTTCTTTTGAACCAAAATATGATTGGACAAGAAAATATTCTCAGCAATCAGAAATTTTTGACTATTTACAGCATTGTGTTGATAAATATAGACTTGCTCCACATATTCGATTTAATACAGAAATTCAAGAAATTACTTTTGATGAAAAAACGGCTCTTTGGCATTTTAAGACTACAAATGAAGAAGAATTTACAACTAAAATTTTAGTGTCAGCCTGTGGACAATTAAACCGCCCTGCTTACCCTAAAATTGAAGGTAGAGAGTCTTTTGCTGGAATGCAATTTCATTCTGCCCGCTGGAATCATGACTATGATTTAAGAGGAAAAAAAGTTGCTGTTATTGGTACAGGAGCAAGTGCCATTCAATTTGTCCCAGAAGTAGTTAAACAAGCCGAACATGTAATTTTATTCCAGCGCACTCCACCTTGGGTAATGGCTAAATATGACCGTGCATATACATCATTTGAAAAAACACTTTTTAAGGATTTTCCTTTACTCCAAACTCTACACCGTCTACAAATTTATCTTACCCATGAAATACATTACTTTGGTTTTCAAAAAGGCAACCCATTTAATAGCCTTATGCAATACCTTGCACATCATAATTTGGAAACAGCTATTAAAGACCCTAAATTAAGAGCTATTTTAACTCCAGATTATCCAATAGGTTGTAAACGTGTACTAATTTCTAATGATTATTTTCCAGCACTAGCAAAAGAGAATGTCGCTGTTTTAACAGATGATGTAGTGGAAATAAAGGCGGAAGGCGTGCTTTCAGACAAGGGAGATCTTTACCCAGTTGATACAATTATTTATGGAACAGGTTTTCAGAGTACAGACTTTTTAGCTCCAATGAAAATTACTGGACGCGGTGGACTAGATCTTAATCAAGTCTGGCATGATGGAGCAGAAGCTTATTTAGGAATGACGGTTTCAGGATTTCCTAATTTATTTATTATGTATGGCCCAAACACAAATCTTGGTCATAACTCAATTATTTATATGTTGGAATCTCAAGCACAATATATTATGTCTTATATGGCACTTCTACAGGAAAAAAATCTTGCTTATTTAGAGCTAAAAAGAGAACGTCAAAGCAGTTATAACAAAGAAATACAATCACAACTTAATCAATCAATTTGGAATGCTGGTTGTACCAGTTGGTATAAAACTGCTTCAGGTAAAAATACTAACAACTGGCCGGGTTTAACATTTGTATACAATTATAAAACTAGCAAAGTAGATATTAATGATTACCATGTAGCTTTTAATAGTTAAGGAGATTACGATAAGCTCTATGAAATTTTTTCTTTTTCATTTAATGCCTTGGCCCCACTTGCCAGCAGATTTTGAGCAGCATCATAAAACTTCTTGGATTTGGTGTTCAAATAGTTTCTATGATCCAAAAAAAGGTCATCAAGTTTATAATGACTACCTAGACCAACTAGAAGCAGCAGAAAAGCTTGGATTTGACGGTGTTTGTGTAAATGAGCATCATCAAACGGCTTATGGACATATGCCATCACCAAATATTATTGCTGCTGCTCTAGCACGTAGGACAGAAAAAATCAAAATTGCAATAATTGGTAATGCTCTCCCACTTTATGACCCTCCACAACGTGTAGCAGAAGAAATAGCAATGCTAGATGTAATTACTAATGGTCGTATTATTTCTGGTCAAGTTGTAGGTGGTGGCCCGGAATATTATTCTTTTGGAATTAACCCAAGTTTTGCTCGTGAACGCTTCTATGAAGCACATGAGCTAATAATGCGGATTTGTACAGAAGATGGGCCATTTAGCCATTATGGTAAGCATTTTAAGTTGAAATATGTAAATTCTTGGCCTAAACCCTTGCAACAACCTCATCCGCCTATTTGGATACCTGGCGCGGGAAGCTTAGAAACAATGGATTGGGTAGCTAAAAAGCGTTATGCCTTTATGGGTATCCCCTATTTTCATATTGATGTATTTCGCAAAAATTTTAATTATTTTAGAGAAGCAACAGAAAAAAATGGCTATACAGCTAAACCAAGTCAGCTAGGTTGGTTAGTGCCAATTTATGTTGCAGAAACTGACGATCAAGCCCGCAAAGAATTTGAGCCGCATCTTTGGTATTTCATCAAAAAATTACTTAAAGGATTAACTATTATTCCTCCTGGTTATACTTCAGCTAAATCTATGGCTAAGATTTGGGGCGATGCTCAAAAGAATTTCTTAGAAAAAGTGGAAACTTGGGAAGAAATTCTGGCTGGGGGCTATGCCATTGTTGGTAGTCCTGAAACTGTATGCGAAAAGCTAATCAAATATGGAAATGATGTAGGGTTTGGCAACTTACTTAGTATTATGCAATTTGGCGATATGCCACATGAAAAAGCAATGCGTAATATGAACTTATTTGCTACAGAAGTAATGCCTAAACTTCGTCAAGCTTTTCCACAAGAAAATTAAAGAGGAGTTTTCTTTGATGACAAACCCAGTTGATATAACAATTGATTTTGTAGATGTGCGAGGCAAAAAGATCCAAGTTATTAGAGGTGGCGAAGGCGAAACCCTACTTTATTTACATAGCGCAGGTGGAGAAACTTTTCCGCTACCTTTTCATGAAGAATTAGCCAAACACTTTTCTTTGATTGCTCCAGCACATCCAGGTTTTCATGAATCTACAGGAATTGAGCAAATTAATGATATTGAAGACCTTACATTTTATTATTTAGAATTTCTAGACGCTCTTAAATTAGATAAAGTTAATATTGTGGGGACATCGCTTGGTGGTTGGTTAGCAATGGAATTAGCTGTTCGATGGCCTGAGAGATTTAAGAAAATTGTGTTGGTTGATGCTGTTGGAATTTGGCTTAAAGATACCCCAATGGCAGAAATGTTTGGGCTAGAACCAACAGAATTACGCGAACTTGTTTTCTTTGACCCTAATTCAGATATTGCACATGCTTTAGTTCAAGATGAACCGCCAGAAGATTTTTTGTTTTTAGTTCTAAAAGCTTTAGAAACTACAGCTAGACTTGCATGGAATCCTTATTTACATAACCCTAAATTACACAATAGGTTATACCGCATCAATGTCCCAACTTTAATACTTTGGGGTGAGTATGACAAACTTGTTCCATTGGCTTATGGTGAAGCATTTAATAAGGCTATCCCTAATTCTAAGTTAGTTGTTTTTAAGGATTGTGGACATATGCCAATTTTTGAAAAAACTTCGGAATTTGTTGATGAAGTAGTCAAATTCATGAAGTCCAACTAAAACTATTTTTGATTTGGGAACGTTGGTAATTTTTCTATTAATACTGAAAATAAATTTCCAACATTCCCAAATATAGCTTTATGGCTTTAGCTAATACACAAAAAAACTATACTCCTGCAATTGTTGCTGCTTGTTTACTTTTACTAACTGCATTAAGTGATTCTCACGTAGTGCCAGCTATTGCACCACAAATTGCACTTGGCCTAAACACTAGTAAAACCTTTATTGCTTTCACGGTTTCAGCTTATGCTGTGGCTGCTGCAACTATTGCAATTGTTCTAGCAAAATACTCTAGCAAAATTTTGATAGACCGCTGGTTGTTAGTAGCAAGCGGGATCTTTCTAACATCAAGCGTTATTACTGCGCTTGCTCCACACCCAACAATATTTTTTCTTGGTCGCACAATTAATGGTTTTGCTGGTGGGCTGATTTCAGCTTTAACAATTGCTGGTATTGCCAATGCAGCCGAATATGCCAAACGTGGCCGTCAAATGAGTGGTGTAGCTGTCTGCTACTTTCTTGCACCTGTGCTTGGCGTACCTTTAGGAACATTTTTAGCAGGTGCTTTTGGTTGGCGAACCTTATTTTTATTCTCATTTATATCAACTCTAGTTGCTGCTGTGTTGGTTTATCGTTATCCACTACCTAACAAAGACATCAATAAATCTGCTGAAAACATAGAAGAAACAAAACCTACCTCGCAATCTCTTTGGAAGCTCGCAACACGTTCTAAATCAAATACACGAGGGATTTTAGCAGCATTTTTTGTTTCTGGTGGCTTAGTTGGCTTTGTTACTTATTTAGGCATTTGGCTATCAGACGCATTTTTCTTACAAACCAATCAAATCGGCTTAGTTTATGCTTTAGTAGGGTTTACAGCCGTAGCAGGTGGAGCATTAGGAGGAATATTTTCTGACAAAATAGGTAAGCAAAAAATGATTGTTTATAGCAGTAAAGCTATGGCGTTATTTTTGCTAGTACTGCCAACATTTAATTGGAGCATCACGCTATTTGTTTTAATGTCAATAGTTTCCATTTTAGCAGCTTTAAGAATAGCTCCCCTTCAAGCACTTGTTACAGAAATAGTTAGTGCCGATGAACGACCTAGCTATATAGCCTTACGTAATACATCCTCACAAATAGGTATTGCTTTGACGGTTGCTATTTGTGGGCAAATTTATAATTCATTTGGGCTAGCTGGAGTATGTTTAGTCTGTAGCGTTTTAACTGTTGGGGCTTGGCTGAGCATTCAAGGCATAGATTTAGAAGGAAAAACAGTTTATATCAAGAGAAATATTTGGCTAAAGCGTGTAATTACTGCCGCTGCAACAATTATATTAACTATTGTTTTAGTCTTGCCTTGGATAGTAAGTTTTCTTATAACCAAAGCTCAAAGCCGCCCAGACGAACGATTAAGAACCGACACTCCCAGTAAATATAATGCTGAATATAAAGAGGTAGAATTTAAGTCTATTGATGGCAACAAGTTAGTAGGTTGGTATTTACCATCTAGCACACAACAAATTACTTTTGTAATGACACATGGGATGTTTAGATCTCGCTATGAAATGATGGATCGTAGCATAGACCTTTGGAAACAAGGCTACGGAGTTTTACTTTATGATCTGCGTCGTCATGGAAAAAGTAAAGCAGAGTTTTCTAGCCTAGGTTTTTATGAACGTCATGATGTCATAGCCGCGCTAAATTACGCTGTAGCGCAAGCACCGGAAAACAAAATTGTCTTGATGGGTGTTTCAATGGGTGCAGCAGCAACATTGATGGCAAGTGCAGAATTAGCAGATAGTCCACAAGCAGAAAAAATTATTGCTGTTATTGCCGAAAGTAGCTTTCTATCTTTTGAGCATACGGTTTATCATCACTGTAAATTAGCCAAAATACCTGTCTTGCCCTTTGCCCCTGTTTTAACATATTTGACTGCTTGGCGAATGAATTTTAATCCAAGCCATTTTGATCTGTTAGCTGCTTTAAGAAAAATTCCTTATCCAATTCTTTTTATTGGTGGCACAGAAGATAGACGTATGCCAACGGAAACCGTACTAGAACCACTTTACAATGCTGCAATTAACACAAAAAAGAGCAAATATTTAGTTAGCGGTGCAAGTCATGGTAGAGCATATGAAACCGAACGAGCGGTTTATATAAAAACTTTGACAGATTTCCTAGCTACATTAGACAAAAACTAGCAAGCTAGGTTTTATTTGAGCAATTAGAAAAGATAAAATTCAAAAAATTTTTACTTAAAATCAAATCAAATATTAGGAGCTTTATGCAAAACAAAAAATTTTATTCTCTAGTAGTAACTCTTAGTGTCACAGTATGTTTATTCTTAAGCAGTTTTACACTTGTTGATGATGCCTTTGGTCAACAAAAAAGACGACGTAAAAAATCAGGTAACACTATGTCATCTAAACCTGCTGATCCTCGATCATTAACCAGAATCCAAACTCTTGCCGTAAATGTTGGCGCAAAGAAAAAAGCTGTTGAACTATTTTACTTAAATATGCCTTGGGGTCAGCAAACCTTTAGCTTTATAGAAGATGGTGGAAATGATTACTATAGCAACCGCACTTGGCCTTTTGCACATATAAAAGTAAATACTGCGGCTAATTACCAAGGTAAATCCATTACACCAGGAGACTATATTTTATATATTACTCCTAAGAATGAAAAAAATCCTCAAATGTCCATTTCTTTAGCTTCTGTTAAACTTCCGGCAGATAAGAAAACTTTCTTAGTTAATGGTGACGTTTTCACAGAAACACCTGAAGACATTCAAGTTGTTACTAGTCGAGCAATTCGTTTTGATAAAGGTGCGCCAATGTTAAAATCTCTAAAAATAGACCTTACAGCTAGCGGATCAGATGTAAATATTGGTCTACATTATGGAGATCGTACTTTCACAGATAAACTTACTGTTAATTAATAAAGTTAAACAACCTAGGAGAAATCTAAATGGATGACCCAAAACCTAAATCAAATGCTAATGGTGAAACAGATCAATTAATTCCTATGGAAGATGAGTCGGCGGACTCTTACTCAATGTTAGAGCCAAGAATGAAGCGCGTTTACGGAGCTTATTATAAGGAGCTTTACTATACGCCAGAACGCCGAATATTAGACCCAAAGGTTCAAGAGTTAATTTCTATTGCTGCTTCACTTGTAGCAAAATGTGATGGTTGTTTAGATGGACATATGAAAAAGGCTATGGCATTAGGGGCAACAAAAGAGGAAATCAGCGAAACCATTTGTATTGCTGCTGCAATCAACGCTGCTTCAATGATTGATATGAGCGATAAGATGGCAGCACGATTAAAATTAAAAAATTTTCCTAACAAACCTTAGAAATAACTATAAATTACTTATTTTCGTTAGGTTTAAATATAATAAGTGCCAACTTAAGCTTGCAAAATTTAGCTTAAGTTGGCACTTATTTTTGTATAAACAAGAATTTCAATCCCTGTTAGAACTAGGAGATGGTTCAGCACTAGAAACAGGTGCAAACTGCGATGGAAAGCCAACTTGCGACTGTCGTTCAAAAGGAATCTATAAATGTAAATGCGACCGTATTTATTTAGACCAAACAGCAGATTGGGGATATGATTCTTATCGTCAAACATACTACTTTGGTCACACTTTTTATCAACATACAGTTTCTGTTTCTGGTCATGATTTACCCTTACATATAACTATGGGGCCTGCTTCCGAGAGTGATTTTACTCTGTCTATGAAAAGTCTGGATTCTATGCCTAAGATGTTTTCTTCACATACTTTACCCGTGAACATTTACTCTATGAGCTATGATTCTGGTCACGATGGCTTAGGCATTTATCAGTATCTTAAAGCTAACCATATTAAACCTGTTATTGCCCTTAATCCCCGTTCTGGTACGTTCCCTAAGCCTACTGGCACTGCTAAACTTGTTAATGAAAAAGGCATTCCTCTTTGTCCTGCTGGCTTAGAAATGCGTTATAATGGTAAGCGTGGTGATGGTAGAATTTATTACCATTGTCCCATTAAGCGTCCTGTTTATATTGATAGAAAAGCTGTTTTTAAGACTCACTCTCAAGAGTGTCCTCAAGGTTCTCTTTGTCAGCCTGACTCCCAAATGGGGCCGGTTGTTTATATTCGTTCCTCTGATGACTTACGTCTTTATCCTGATATTTCCCGTCATTCTCCTGAGTATAAACTCCTTATGAATCTTCGCACTGGTTGTGAGCGTTCCAACTCTACCAAAAAAGTTGTTCATAAACTTGCTAACCGCCCTTGTCGTTCTGCTTCTCATTTTTTGTTCGTCTCTATCTTGTTGCTATTCTTGAACATTCCAAGGCTTGGTTGGCCGATCGTAAAAAAACTGTTGGTTCTGATACCTTAAAACTTATTGCTTCTTTTTTAGCTGCTTAAGTTTTTTAGTTTTTAATTTTACTTTTTCTAGCTTTTTTGGCTTGGTTGCGTAGCTTTGCCTTTTTTTCTTGTCTTTTTACTTGCTAGCTTTTTGTCTTTGCATTTTTGATTTTTTGGTTGGCTTTTCTCTCTGATTTTATCAATTTATCCTATTAATCTTACGCATTTTTTAGGATAAATCTTTCCGTACATACCTATCTTCTTTATTCTCAACTATTCAGCTTTTTTTGCTGAATACCCTCTGCCACGTCAATTATTCCTACAAACTCACTTCTGATTAATTCTAATTGCACATACAATAGATGTCTTAACCCGCAGCATGCCACGTCAATTATTCCTACTTGAGTAGTTTTTATGTAGAAAGTGAATTATTAAAGTCTTAACCCGCAGCATGCCACGTCAATTATTCCTACAATTCGATTACAATTTGCTCTCTGATATGTAGGGGTAATTTGTCTTAACCCGCAGCATGCCACGTCAATTATTCCTACATACTACGAGTTGGCCCTATTTCGAGGTAAACGGAAAATGAATCAGTCTTAACCCGCAGCATGCCACGTCAATTATTCCTACGCGGATTGCATCTGGTAAAATTCTGTTTACTAAATAATGTCTTAACCCGCAGCATGCCACGTCAATTATTCCTACCAAAATGTCATCCAGATAAACGGCATAAAGGAAATGGTTTAGTCTTAACCCGCAGCATGCCACGTCAATTATTCCTACGCTTTTCCTTGTAGGTTCAAGCTTAGCTACGCCGGGCGCGCTGTCTTAACCCGCAGCATGCCACGTCAATTATTCCTACTTTTGCTTGCGTTGTGTAAGTGCCATCTTATCTAATCTGTCTTAACCCGCAGCATGCCACGTCAATTATTCCTACAAGTTAGGCATCAATAATTTAATTTAGGAGTTTTTAAGGTCTTAACCGCAAATGCTCCGTCAATTATTCCTACTGGGTGTAGTCTTTATTTAACTTTGAACAGACACTTATAAGTCTTAACCCGCAGCATGCCACGTCAATTATTCCTACTTTTCCTATAGGTTCTCCTTGTTTTCAATTCATCTTTGCTAGATATTTAGGTCTTAACCCGCAGCATGCCACGTCAATTATTCCTACATTAAAAGGTTGAAAAAGTTTTTTAATGATAATGTAGAAATAAGTCTTAACCCGCAGCATGCCACGTCAATTATTCCTACAAACATAAACTCTCCTTAACTCCCCGAAACTGTAAAACGTCTTAACCCGCAGCATGCCACGTCAATTATTCCTACTCCTGGGGGTTCAACTGCCGATGAATACAGGCTTAAAACCCCAGTTTTGGCTAACTTTATGCTGAATTAGGAATTGTACGACGTGAAAACGCTAAGATTAAAACATATGATTTCCTGCTTGTCAACGAAAATAAACGACTTATCAATTTTGGCTAACCTCGATTTTCCTAACAAGATGTTGCACCTCCATAAAATATGGCTTAACCCCTTTATCTACAACATCTGTAGACACACCATTCTTTTTAAAAAAGCCCTAGAAAATATAAACATCAGGATCGTTTGTAACTGCACCTTTGCCTAGTATTTGTACTCGTTCTTGACAAGCTCCACAGAAGCGATAAATCCTAGTGCTATCTTCGCTAGGTTCAATAACCTTCATAAGTTTATCAATGAGTTGAAGAACTTGACGTTCTTCAATTAGGCATTCAAAAACGCTACGCTGTACCCTAGTTCCATAATCTTCCATCAAAATGGCTACTTTACGTAGACGTTTTTCATCAGCAATATCATAACTTATTAGCACTAACATAATTTAATGCCACCCTTCAAAAGGCGTATAAGGTTGACTTCGCATCAAAGTCCGTTGTAGTTCTAGGGCTTGATCGTGTAAGGCTCGACGAAAAGATGTTTTTTCTGCTGTACGAAGATGAGTAAACTCTGTAGTAACATACTTTTCATATTCTTTTAAGAATTTCTTTCGGGCTTCCCCTTCTAGGTAAACTGCTCCATCAGGCATAGCCGTAAAATCATTGGCAACTAATACTTTGTTATTCACTAAATTAATTATCAGACGGTCAATTACTAAATGACGAAATTCCTCTATAAGATCTAGTGCAAGTGAACAACGACCGTAATTTATCCCATGATAAAAGCCTATGTATGGATCAAAGCCTATGGAGACTAACGCGCTAATTGCTTCATTATAAAGCAATGTATAGCCAAAACTTAGCATTGCATTAACTGGATCTGTAGGCGGCTGACGAGTACGTTTATTAAATTGCAATTCTCCAAGTAACATTTTGCTAAAGCATTGAAAATAAAGGGCTGCTCCATGACCTTCTACACCCCGCAGACTATCCATAGTTTGCTTTCTATAAGCATCTGATCGTAGAGCAACTAGGTTAGAAATAGGATCAGAAAATTATATTCTGGATGGTTACGCTGGAATCTAGCTAGCACAGAAGCCGAGTTAGCAAGTTTTCCAATCACCATTGCCTTAGCAATTGTAAGAGGAAAACTTGAGTCACGAGCAAAATCATATTGGCGTACTCTTAAAGGCACGTTTTTTGTAGCAATAGGTGCAAGCCGTCCCTTTAATTTTCCTTGCATAGTTAAAAACGCTGTGTCAATACCTCGATTAAGCAAATAAGCTATAACTTGTGTAGTTAGCTGGATATGTCCAAAAATAACTACTCTTTCAACCTTAAATTCATGAATTTCAGTAATAACAGTGCTTCCCATTTCAACCACTAGGCGGTTATGATCTTTGCTAAGAGTCGCGCCTTGTTCGGTTAAATAAAGTGTTGGCATAGCAATAACTCCTTTATTTACGTCTAGTTACTGAGTTAATTTTCCCTTAATTATATTTGCTAGTCGTCCTGCGTCTAAGGTTGAAAGCGGTTGACCATCTAAATAATTTAGAGTGTCAATAACTGTAACTTTTTTTTCTTCAGCTAATTTATGTAAGCTCTTAGGTAAGCGATTAGCTAAAATTAAAAATTTATTGGTGTAAGTGCCAAGATTACTTCCTGCGGTAGAAAGTTGGTCAATGCCACTTTTAGGACGTTTTCCCTCTTTGTCACCCATTTTTACTTCTGCAATACCTACACGATTACCTAATCTAATTACCATGTCAATTTCTATTTGATCGCCAACTCCCTCCGGTCTAACGCCTGCCAAAACTTCAAAGCCGCTTTTTTAAGAGCGTCATAAACACACTTTTCAAATTTTCCACCAAAACTAAGTTGGCCGGTTTCATCCTTGCTAAAACCTTCTTGGCGAAAGCCTGGAAGGTGAGCATTTAGGTAGTCTGCGGCTGAAATTAAATCTGGCAGGTTTCTTTCTCTAGCCTTTGAACTCAAGCCTTGTTCGGTAAATTGATAGCGTTTTAACACAGTTTCTTTTTCAGTTTGAAAGTAAACAAATTCTGTTTTGGTTCTTGCAACCAAAGCAAAAGCAGCAATAGCCATTGTTTTAGTGCCGCCTGTTAAGTTGACAATAATGTCTTTTTTACCTGCTAATTCTTTATCTAAAGTTTGCACCGTGCTAGTAATTTCATAAGGATGGACATTAATGCAACGACTAGCTTTAATTAGTTTAGTTAGCCGTTGGGCTACGGTTTCAGTTTTCGTTGTAGCAACCAAAATAGTCTCAGCAGGTTTTAGATAAAGTGCTGGCAATAAAATGGGCATTGGTTGTTCACCAACAAGTGCAATCATTGTGGTCATAAATATTTTGCTCCTAAATGGTTTATTACAATGTAAACAAAGTAAAATTATATTTTTAATCTTAAGCCTCAACGGGGCGACATAACTGTAGCCTAGGGCGCGAGCCTCATAAGTGCGTACCTAAGCAATAAGTTATGCACAATGAATAAGTTACTAAACTCTTAGCTCCGAAGGAGCGTAAGATATGTAGCCTAGGACTTATGCCCTAGGAAATAATAATTAAGTCCTTTCAAGCCCTGAAAGGGCGAAAGAGTCTTTTCTTGTTGTTAAAAAACTCTTACGCCCCGTTGGGGCTTTATACGACATATTACTTAAACCCAGAGCTTACGCTCTGGGCTACATATCTTTCGCCCTTTCAGGGCTTAAGAATTTAACTACTCTATTTTCAATTAGTCATACGTAGGGTTGAAATCCTACGCTACGTATCTGTCGCCCCGTTGGGGCTTAAGATTAAAATATCAGAAAACTCAATTTACGCTGTTGTTTATTCTTCTGGAAGTTTGGCAAAGTCTACTAAATTGCCTAGATTCATACGCTTGCAAAGAATTGTGTGGAGTCTTTCATAATCTTCAACCTTTATTGGTGTTAACCCATGTGCCAATATTGATTGATTACGAGCATTTTGCACATTACGAAGTTCATTAAAATAAGCAAAAAAAGTTTGCGCGTGTGGATGAGGTGGCTCAATTGCTTTTAGCACTCTAAAAAGGGCTTCTGAGCCTATTTTGATTTTGCCATCTCGCTCATAATGTTGGATATATTCTTCTTTTAAGCTATCAGGAAGTTTATCTTTAGGAAAATCACTTGCACTAGTAACATTTAGAGGTGGTTCAGTAATAGCAACTTGGGCAACCATTTCTAGCGAGCGATAAAGCCGGGCTACTGCATCATCATACTTACCTTCTGTTGCACGACGTGCTGCATTAGCAATTAGGTCTGTTATAAGACTTCGGCTGGGAGCAATACCCGTTTATGACTATTTATTGATAAGTTTATAACGGGCAAAAAGCTGATCAAAAGTATCATTGTAAAAAGCACAACGCAAAAGTAACATTTTGTTACCATTGATTTGATACCACCAAGCCCCAGAACGCTTCATGCGAACATGGCAAATAAACTTGTTAGCAGATTCAATAGCCCCTGAGCCTCTAGGAAATTGACTATGTTTGAAAGCTTGATAATCAATGCGGTGACTATTGGATTTGAGGTAAGAAATCAGTTTGCGAATTTCATCTTCAACTTCAGAACTAGAGGCTTTGATTCTTTGCAAGCTAGCAACAACACTTTCTACTTCACCAAAATTGAGTTTAGCCATAGTAGATTCAATAAACAAAGCCTGCTCATTTTGCTCTGTATAAAGTAGTTTAGCCATTTTATGAATATGCTCAGAACAATGGTAGTAATCTAATATTTCTGTGCCAGTTGGAAATGATGTTTTTAAGTGTGTCCAGAGCCATTTTGCTCCATCTCCTAGTAATGCTACTCTAACTTTTTCCGTTGGTATGAGTGTTGATGCAAAGTTTAGTGCTTGCCCAAATTCCTCTTCATTTGCAATTTTATGCCAACTCATTATTTGTTCTATTCTGTCCTGGCACACTAAATATATTCTAAATCCCTTTGCTTCTTTCCACTCTCCTTTTCCTCGCTTTTCTGAACGTGAACTAGCTTGAGGTCTAGTTGGCATATGCGCTCCATCTGCTGCTACTACTAGCACTGGCTTCCATACTCTGCCTTTTGCTGCTTGCTCTATTATTTCTTCTACTTTATGTTGGCTTGGCAATACTCTTATGTTGTCTGCTGCTTGTCCCATTTCACTAGCTATTTCTTGCATACAGTGGTCAGAGATTTTTATCCCTGTTAGTCGCTCAAATATTTGGCTTGCTCTATTGTATGGTACTTCGCTAAATAGTTCGGCTGCTGCCCTTTGCAAATCATATTGTTTTTTCTGTGGTGCTATTTTCATTTCTTCGTCATATGGTTGATATCCTTTTTGGCACTTTTTACAATAAAAATATGGCCTTTCTATTTCTATTTCTCCATTTAAGCTTTCTACTATTCTACTTCTCATTTGTGGTTGTTTTGTAAGCATTTTTCCACATTCTTGACACACATATTTCTCTTTTGCTTGTTCTTTAGCTCCTTGCTCATTTATTACTTCTTGCATTATTGCTCTGTTTACTTTTTGTCCTTCTTTTTTTACTATTTCACTTATTGCTTGAAAATCTTGTTTCTCTCCTATTTTTTCTTTCAAATTTTTTACCATTTCATCTACCGCCTTGTATCCTGCTTGTTTCCATTTTTCTTCTATCTTTGCTTGCTGAATTTCTCTTAAGTTTATCACTGTTACCATTTTTCTTATACCCTCTTTGCTAGTTTTTTCTTAGGTAAACAGTTATCCCTTTATTTTTCAATCTTTACTTCCGCTAAACTTTGGCTTATCAATTAGTCATAAACGGGTATTGCTCCCCTTCGGCTAGCTTTCTTAAATTGATTTGTATCAGCACTAAGTTGTTTTAAGCGTTCAAAATTAGCTTCTACATCAGAAACAAATTGTTGATATTTAACTTGCCGATTAAAGCAAAGTAATTTTTTATTTGCTCAAGTGCTGTTTTATGTTGTCTAAGTGCTTCTAGGTGTTGGAATTTATCCTAAAGGTCATAGATTGTACAAAGCTGGCTAATAATCTTAAAAAAGCCTTTTAGCGTATCGTCTAAGACCTGTTTAGCGGCTAGCGTGTCACAAATTTCTTTTGCAGCTAGAAATTGATAACGGTTAAAGTATTTGGCGATTAATTTTTTATCATCCACCGCATAAAGTGACCAAGGATTTATGCCTGGCTTAACAACTTCTGAGCCATCAAGAACAATTCCCACACCTGCTTTAGATCGACGCTCTCCGCCAATATAAGAAAATTCATAACCTTCTTGTACTGTAGCAAGCCCTAAAGCAACAGACATTTGTTTTGTGCCACCTGTATAATCAACAACGGTGTCTGCTGCGGCTACACCCCAAACTTCTAGTTGTGCAATACATTCACGAGCTTTTTGATAGCAATGTATCAAGTCATTTTCATCATCAAGAATTACTTTATGATCCTAAAGCTTAGTAAGTCGTCTCCAAACTGTTCAACAAGCATTTTTCTAATGTTAGGAATTAGTTCAACAGTTTTTTGAGAGCATAAAAAGCAAATATATTGCGGTTTATGCTGACCAATGGATTTAACAATTGGGGCTTCTGTGCCACCAACAGAAATAATTAAATTTGTGTACATTGTGGTTGTTCCTAGATAAAAATTTTATTTTTAGCGGAATTTTGTTTCTAACTTTTCAATTTGCTTAAATATTGCGGCTGTTTTTGCTGTTTCCACTTTGGATAGTCGCTTACGTAGTTCGCTGAGTTGTTCGGCTAAGTCTTTGCGGGTTTCTGCATCTTCAGGGAATCTATAACCTGATTCATTCTTGTCTATTGCTTCTACATAAGTGTTAAGTTCCTCTAAAAAACTACTTTTTTAAGGCTTCTTCTGCATTTTTACCATTAGGATAAAGTGATAGATATCTTGCATTAGTCGAATTAATTGCTCCAATATAGCAGGAAACAAAGCCTTCACATTCACCACCAAGAGGGTTATTAGCCGCTTCCCAAGCAATTTTATCGCCTACAGGCAAAGCTTTATATTTTTCCTGCAAATCCCAAAATACATCATATCTAATTTTCCAAGAACCTTGGATTTCATCATAATAAATTTTAGCATCTTGTTTTTTTAGCCAAGATTTATATTGTCCGGCTATCGCTTTTTCAACAGGAATAGAGTCAACAGATTGACGAATGGCTAGGAGTTGACCTAATTCTAGCTCAGCCAAAGTAGCAGGCGTTTTTACTTCCCTTGATAGTTTTTCTAAAAATTAACTAAATCCATTTGATCATTAAATGAAGTTTTTTCCTTCAAGCGAGCATTAACTAAATTGATATAAATTTGCTCTTTTTTACTTTCATCAAAGCTTTCTGTAAAACCACCAAAGACCCAACCTTGCTTGCCATCAGACAAAAGGACTTGATACCAAAAGTCTTGATCTTGGCCGATTTTTTCTTTTTTTTCAGTTTTTCCAATTTCTTTTACAACCGTTCCTACAGCAAGTTTTGTGATTTCTTTAGCAGTAGTTTGTGGGTCGCTTCTCACTCTTACAGCAGAAGCGGTAATAATGCGGGATTTTTCTTGTAAGAAATTTGCAGCAAAAGCAGAGCTAAAAATTACAAAAATAAAAACCAAGGCAAGTGATTTTTTTAATAATTTATTAGGTGTAAACATTTTGTCTCCTGGGAGCGCGAACTTCTAGTTCGCATCTTCAATGTTGTTAATAAAAAGCGGGCAAGGTGCCCGCTTTAATCATTATTAAACTTTCTCAAACTCGATTTTCACCCAACCAAAGGGGCGCGTAGCACGATATTTTTCAACCATTGGTAGTTTACGAGTTTTTGGATATTGAAAATCTAGGTGATCTTTGTCTAACTTAAAATTCCTACGCAGATTAGTAAATTCTTGTGTAGATAATTTTTTGCTAGCAATGTTCCAACTGTTAATTTATGCCAGCCAGAACTATGACCTATAGATAAATAAATAGTGTTGGCAGGAGATTGGCTTATTTCTTCTGCAATTCCTGATAAAAAGCTATCAATTTATCTACTTCACAATGTTCTGCTTTTTGTTCTATGTGACTAAAATAATCAATCTCCCATTCAACAATATCTTTAGCAAATTGATTAACAGCCTGACAAAGTGAAGCTAAAGAAAAGTTTCTTTGCTGCTTGTTCCAACCCATTTTGTCAACGGCTCGACTGTTAGTTAAAAGTCCAACATCCAGGGTTAATTTACCACTAAATTCAGAGTCATTTCTTATAGCTTCATAAAAAGTCCAACTAGGCTTAAATTCAGCAGTAACGGTTTTTCCTTTATCTTTTAGCAAAACACGAGCATTTAGAATTTTTTCTGCAACTAGCCCTAAAACCTTTTCTGCAACTTGAGACTGGCTATCACCAACTTGTAAAACTCTAAATAAATCAAAGGCTTTATCTTGGCGTTCTTTAGGGTTGGTGCTAGCTTGCAATGTATTTTCATTTAGCACTCTATCAGCAAACTTGTCTTTTTCTTCACGTGCAATTTTTTGAAGTAGGTTTTCATCATTTAAGCATTGCTGATAAAGCCAGGCTGTCCGCAAAGCACCTTTAATTGATGAACCAGGAATATAAACTTCATAATCACTAGTTTTGGTAGCAAGGCGAATTTTACCATTTTTATTTTTTAGCTCTTGCTCCAAATGTTGAAAAGATTGAAGATATATCCTTTTTATTAGTTGGACAAGTAGCATAATTCCAAGTATTTGAGCCAAGCATTATTTTATGATTCCCAGTTAATTTGCCAAAAGTTCTTCCTAAATCATCAGGGTTTGTAGAAAGATTTTTAACAAAATCTGGTGCTAACGTTGGGTCAGCAAAAAATAGACCTTCTAAATCAGGAACAATAATTCTTTTTGTTTGTTTGTCAGGCTGACCTTGAACATCTATGTGATATTCCATTGGCAACATTTCTTCGCCAGTTCCAATGTGAACAGGTGCCATTGCTGTTAACTTGTAATTGTAATTTTCATAGCGACGTTGCTCAGTTGGTTGCTTACTCATCGGCTAAATCTCCTTTCATTGCTACAGTGTAGGCTAGACCATTGATTTTTACCCTAAATGAAAGCCCTACACGTTGTTCTTCTTCAAACAATTTTCCATAAATTGGCGGTTGTTATCTTTAGGAAATACAGCACCTTCAGAAAACATAAACAAAGTAGGCTTCCAGATTTGTTTAATTTCACCTCTAACATAAGCACTTTCCAGAAAACCTTTGCGGCGTTCTAGTTGCCCGTAACAATGTTCTTGATTTGTGGTTAAATTCTGTGTGTCTGCATTATTTGGAAACATTAGTGATAATGTAACAAGTTGTTTTGCATCTGCAATTTCTGGAAAAATTGCTTTGTTTGCAACAGTTAACGAGTCGCTAATTTCAACAGCACATTGACCAAAGCCTACACTTGTATTTCCACCAAAACCTTTTTCTTGTAGAAAGCTAATTGCAGCCTTTAACATTGGGCGAAGTTTTTGATCAAATTGGCTATCAATCTTAACCAGAAAATAAAAACCGCTCGTTAATTTTTCTGATATTTCCCCCTGTTAGTTTGGCAACTTTTTATGTTTGACGAATAGCTACAACAGGGTTCATGGAAAAGGTTGACAGTTGCATTAGTCAACCGATTAATGGTGTTACGTGCTACTTCAGTTTCTACCAAAAGCTTAGTTAGCAGTTTTAACTGGTCTTTTTCTGCTTGAGTCATCAACACACCTGCATGAGCAATAAAATTATCTTGTTTAAAGCTACCATCCAACATTGCAGCAAAAGCTGTTTGGGAAACAAATTTTGCTTTTTTAGCTTTCTTTTCTTCCTGATATTTTTCTTCGCTTGTTAACTCACTTATTTTTGGTGGCAACATAGGACGTGGAAAAAACAAGAATTTTTGCCCTTTTATATTTTGAACAAAAGGAAAAACAGAGCTTAAAACAAAAGGGGCAGCATTTTCTTGAAAACCATTTAGCAAATCGATTAATTCTTGCTCACCATAAAGCAGGCGAATTGACCAGCAAATCGCACCAAAAAGCGTATCTGAACGCGGCACCGCTTTAGAAAACGGTGTTTTAGGTTGCAAATAAATAATCATTTGCCTAGCTCCTGTTTTAATTTATTGATTGTTTCTTGATAGCTACTCAAATCTTTTAGCTCACTAACAGCTTTTATATTGCGAGCCTGTCTTACACCACTTTGATAATCAGCTAATTTGTAAATAATTGGGTCATCTAGTAAAAACGAATTTGACCAGAACCCCGCGAACCACTCCCACCAAGCGCAGAATCTTCAAGCAAGCGTAGAGCTAGAAAAACTTTGTCTAGCAAATCAACATCTTTTGTAGCCAAACTTTCCACATTAAAAAGAAAATAAGTCATTTCAAAATCAAAGTATGAGCCAACCGGCACACGTTCCATTTTTCGCGGGCCTGACAATGGTTTAGAAGTAATGCGGTTGATGTTAACTTCGGTTTTAATTTCAACCTTTGGTAAACCTTGTCTTTCTTCCAAATCCTTCATTCTTTTCTTAGTTTTTTCATCAGGAAAAGCATCTCTTACAAAGTAGCGTGTTGGCCCGTTGCACGGTCAGCTTCAGCAGGTGCGCCAAAAATTCGTGAAATTGCATCATTAATATCTTTACTAAAATAAGGCTTGCCGTCTGTTACTTTGCCTTCAGCCCATTCAAGCAAAGAACGCATTTTTCCTTTTAATGACGAACCTGGGATGTAAGGAAATCCATCATAAGGATCTCTAATTACTGGGTTATCCATTCCGCCTATTTCATAACCACCGCCGGTTGAGCCAATATGCAAGCCTGAAACACATTTAATTTTTCCATTTAAGGTAACTGTAGCAATTAGTTGATTCATTGATTAATATCCTCCTTGTTAGCTTTTGTGTGATAGTAGAAATAAGCGTAAACAGATTCAAAAAAAGTAGTGAAGGCTTTTAAGGATTCTTTCATTTCTGTTAAATTGTTACTTTTCAATATCTTAGTAATTGAGATATCAAAAAATTCCTTAAAATCTTTGCTTAGTGTTTCCCGTGCAGTTGCATAAGCAATTTGTGCCTTCAAGACATGAAGTTTTACTTGTATTTTTGCCAATTCTTCATTTTGTGCTGATTGGCTTTCTGCAACTCTAACCAAGTTATAAAACTTGTTGACTTGCGTTATGGTGTCATCACGTCCAGCAAAAGACTTTCCTAACTCTTCATTTAGGCCAAGAATGTCATGTGTAAAATGCTTTGTTGAAATAGTGTCCCGGAATTTTTTAATGCTTCGTTGACACGAGGGGGTTGATTGTCGCCATATCTTTGACCTTGTGGAGGTCTATTTTGTTGATAGCTCATTTAGTTTACTCCTTCCAAATTTTCTTGATTTCTTTCACGGGTTCTAAGTGCTGTATAACCAGCGATTACTGATAAATAGGCTTGTTGGTCTTTAATCATTGTTTGTAAATCACAACACAATTTTTTATCTGAAACATTGCGTACAAGCGAGTAAAGAAATTTAGGGATTAGCAAAAGATTAACTTTAGCTTTTTGTTCATTTTCAAAATCTGGCTCAATGTACTGTCGATGAAGTGCCATTAAGTTATAAATAAAACCACGAGAAACTTTTGCAGGGTCAGCTTTTAATCCTTCAATTAATTTATTTGACATCTCCCTAACACCTGACCAATCTTTCGGTCGTGTTCCAAAAGAGTTGGAAGAGCAAAAAATCAAAAAGAAAATTCAAGACGATTGATAAATAAGCCAATAACTAAATCATGAAAAAAAATAGTTTTAGAAAAGCAAATAGTTTTCTAACTAAACGTTTAATACGAGTGCGAAAATCAAGATTTTTTCTTTCAATTTGTTGAGTATTTTCTTTACCAATAGTGTGATGTTCAGCAGGTAAATTTCGGTCATAGCTCCCCAATTATCAGTATAAAAATGTACTTATAGAGAATGGTTCTAATAATTTTTTAACTCAAGAAATGCGTCATCATCCCTTTTACCTAAAACATATGCTAATATTTTTTTACTGTCTTTTTCTATAGCATACCATAACCATCTTTGTTCTTCTTTTTTGCCTATAAAGCTCCACATTTCATCTATTTCTACTGTATAATTTTGTTTATCTTGAATTTTATGTATTTCAACACTAATAGCTTGTCCATTAAAAGATTCTATAACGCAGTGTTTACTTGCTTAATTTCTGAATGTTTTTTTTTAACTCATTTAATACAGTCGTTGGGCTTATTTTAAGACTCTTGCTGTATCTCTTATTCCACTACCATTTATTGCCATTTCTATTACTTGTTTTTTTGTTGTTTCCAAAATTCCTAGATTACTATAATCTAATATAAATGTTACTTTTTTACATTCTTCATTTGTACAGCAATATCTTTGTTTGCCTTGCTTATTTACTCCATATTTGATTACTTGAGTTTCATTACAGCTTGGACATTTTACTTGTATTGTTGCCATTTTCTTTTTCCTGATTTTTGTTTTTTCTTTTTTGTATTTTATCACTCCTTTTTTTTATAAACAACTTATTTGGAACACGACCACTCTGTTGATTTCATTATTTTTAACTTCCTAAGTCTTAATTATTTGGGAAAGAAAGATGAAGTAGTAATAATACATAGCTAGAAAATTTAATCTAGTAAAATGCTTGGACAACTAAAAATATTTTGGTTTAACTAATAATGCTACATAGTAACATGAAAATAGGCTAGCCTAAAAACTAGCCTACTAAAAGAGAGAATTATTTTTCGTAAGGCTTTTTCACAATAGGCTTACCAAACTTATAAAACACAGGCTGAGTAACTATTTGATCAAGCAATGTAGAGGTTAAAATCCCGTCTAAAACAACTAGCAGCTAAGGTTGGAGTGATTTCTTTGCCTGGCTGATTTGCGGCTAAGGCCAGTGGAATTAGAGACAAAGTGGCGGTTAAGGCAGTCATTAAAACAGGAACAAGCCTTCTATGAGCCACGAATAATCATTTTTTCGCTAAAACTTTCTCCTTCTTTCTTTAACTAAATGTTGATAATGAGAAATCATCATAATTCCCATTGCGGGAAGTAAATACCGACGCCAAGGAAATAAACTATACAAGTGCTGGAATAGAAAACACTCCCCAGTTAAAAGTAGAGCAATTATTGCACCGATTAAGGCTATGGGATGTTGGACCATTACTTGGAGTGTACCTGCCAATCGCCTAAAGCTTTAATTAGCAAAAAGAAAATAG